>JANMJF010000182.1:0-28049 GCA_031371245.1 Pseudomonadota bacterium
GCACGGTTGGACGGATGAAGGCGGTCAAAAATCAGACCTTGCTGTGCCAGGCGTTTGTCGCGCTGCTTGAGCGTCGTCCGGATCTCGTCGGTGGCGTGTGTCTCAAGCTGATCGGTGACGGGCCGTTGCGACAAGACTGCGCAGATCTCATCGCCTCCGCCCAGCGCCAGGACTGGGTGGAGTTCGCCGGTGATTCAGCGCAGGTCGCCGAGCACATGCGCGGTCTGGATGTGTTCGTGCTGCCGTCGCTCGCCGAAGGCATTTCAAACACTATTCTGGAAGCCATGGCGAGCAGCTTGCCGGTGATAGCAACAGCGGTCGGTGGCAATGTCGAACTGGTGGCCGACGGTGAATCGGGCAGCTTGGTTCCAAGCGAAGATGTGGCGGCGCTGAGCGCCGCTATCGAGCGCTATGTCGATGACGCCGCGCTGCGTGCCCGTCATGGCGCCTATGGTCGGCAACTGGTCGAGACCCGCTACAGTCTGCCGCGCATGCTGGCCGACTACGATGAAGTCTATCGTCGGCTTGCGGCATGAGTGGCCGGCCCAAGCGCACACCATGGCACGCGGACCGCCGCGCATGCGCGAAATTGTTTTTCATTGATTTGGACAGAAAGGCAGAGTGTCGATGTGTGGGATAGCAGGTATCGTCGACCTACGCGGCGTCAGGGAGATTGCCGATGGCCTGCTGCGTGGCATGACGGACGCCTTGACCCATCGCGGCCCGGACGAGTCAGGCTATCACCGTGCGCCCGGGGTGGGCCTCGGCCATCGCCGCCTGTCGATCATCGATCTCGCCAGCGGTCAGCAACCGATGGCAAGTGAGGACGGCCGTTGCTGGTTGACGTTCAACGGCGAGATCTACAATTTTCAGGCCCTGCGTCAGCAGCTCGAAGCGGCGGGTTACCGCTTCCGCACCCATTCCGATACCGAAGTACTGTTGAACGCATGGCGGCATTGGCGCGAGGACTGTGTTGGCCATCTACGCGGCATGTTCGCCTTTGCGGTGTGGGACGCCGACCGCGAGACCTTGTTCATGGCGCGCGATCATCTGGGCGTCAAGCCGCTGTACTACGCGCTGCTGAACGATGGCCGCGTGCTGTTCGCCTCTGAGTTGAAGTCCATCACGCTGTGTGCCGAGGTGCCGCGTGATATCGACCCCTGCGCGGTGGAGGAGTACTTCGCCTATGGTTATGTGCCCGAACCGCGCACTATTTATCGCGCGGTAACGAAGCTTGCACCGGGCCACAGCTTATCGTTGCGTCGCGGCGCGCCGCTATCCGCACCCAAGTGCTATTGGGATGTGCCGTTTAAGCTCGATAGCCAGCTGAAGACCGATGATGCGGCCGAAGAACTATTCGCGCGTACGCGGGCGGCGGTGGCCTCGCAGATGCTGGCCGAGGTGCCGCTCGGCGCCTTCCTGTCCGGCGGCGTCGATTCGTCGGCGGTGGTGGCGATGATGGCGGGTTTACAGAACACCGCGGTCAACACCTGTTCGATAGGCTTCGACATTGCGGCCTTCGATGAATCGGGCTATGCGGCCGAAGTCGCCAAGCAGTACGGCACCACCCATTACAGCCGGCAGCTCAATCCCGATGATTTTGGCCTGGTCGAAAAACTGATCGATCTCTACGACGAACCGTACGCCGACAGCTCTGCGCTGCCGACCTATCGGGTCTGCGAGCTTGCACGCGAGCGCGTGACGGTGGCCTTGTCCGGCGACGGCGGCGATGAGAATCACGCCGGCTATCGGCGCTATAAATTGCATATGGCCGAGGAGGCCGTGCGCCACCTGCTGCCCTTGAACGTGCGCCGCGCGGTGTTTGGTCCGCTCGGCGCGCTCTATCCGAAAGCCGATTGGGCGCCGCGTGTCCTGCGCGCTAAGACCACTTTTCAATCCCTGGCGCGCGATGCGGTCGGCGCCTATTTCCATACGATTTCGATCTTCAGCGATGAACTGCGCGCGCGCCTGTTCTCCCCCGCGCTGCGCCGTGAACTGCAGGGTCACAGCGCAGTGGACGTGCTGCGTGGTCATGCCGCCCGCGCGCCGACCGACGAACCGCTGTCGCTGGTCCAATATCTCGATCTGAAAACCTATCTGCCGGGCGATATTCTGACCAAGGTCGATCGCGCGAGCATGGCCCATGCGCTCGAAGTGCGCGTGCCCTTGCTTGATCACGAACTGGTGGAATGGACCTCAAGTCTGCCGCCGGCCTTCAAGCTTCATCATGGCGAAGGCAAATTTCTGTTCAAGAAATCCTTGGAAAGCCATCTGCCCAAGCACATTTTGTATCGCCCTAAGATGGGCTTCGCTGTGCCACTCGCCAAATGGTTCCGTGGCCCACTGCGCGAACGTATCGCCAGCGCCGTGCTCGGCGAGCGGCTGCGCAACACCGGTTATTTCAACGAACCCTTCTTGCGCCACCTGGTCGAGGCGCACCAGTCGGGACGGCGTGACTACAGTGCCTTGTTGTGGACGCTATTGATGTTCGATGCGTTCCTCGGCAAGGCCGGCGCTTGATTGCGTGTGCGGCGGATGTCCATGCAGCCACAACCGATCACCGCAGATCGCGGAGTGTCTATGAACAAGGCCCCGTTATTTTCCGCAGTCATCCTCTCTTTCAACTCGGCGCGCTACATCGAGCAGTGCGTGGCCAGTCTGCTGGCGGCGTTTGCCGCGTTTGAACAGCCTTCTGAGATCCTGATATTCGACAATGGTTCGCTCGACAATAGCCGCGCGCTGGTGTCGTCGTTGGTCGAGCGCTTTCCGGATGTCGTCACAGCCTTGTACGCCGATGCCAATCTCGGCACCACAGTGTCGCGCAATCGTGCCATGGCGATGGCACGCGGGGCGTTCATATTGATACTTGATTCGGACGCGACCATCGATAGCGCGGCGCTGGCCATCTTGAAGGCAGCCCTGGTCGCCGATGCTGGCATTGGCATTGCCGTGCCGCAGTTACGTTATCCCGATGGTCGCTTTCAGTTGTCGACCGATCAGTTTCCGACCGTGACGAGAAAGATCCAGCGCTTGTTCACGCTGAAAGCAATGGAAGACGCAGCGCAGCCGCGCGATGCGCCCAGTGATGTCGATTACGCGATTTCCGCCTGCTGGCTGTTGCCGCGGGCGGTGGTCGAACGGGTCGGCCCGCTGGATGAAAAGATTTTCTATTCACCGGAAGATGTCGACTACTGCGTGCGGGTGTGGCTGGCCGGTTACCGCATTGTCTATCTGCCCCAGGCGGTGGTGATACACGATGCCCAGGAATTGTCCCGCCGCGCAAAATTCTTCCGTTTCACCTTGAGCCACGCCGGCGGACTGGTGTATTTATTTCGCAAGCACCACTACGCCTTCACGCGCAGCGCACTGGTGCGACGCTTTCCGCGCCCGCCGGCTTCGAACGGCTGAGCCGCGCGGCGAAGAATTTAGTGTTTTCGATTTGCGTGCCGCGCGATAGCGGCGGCGTATACCGCCGGATAGCGCGCGACGCTCCGGTGCCAGGTCCGTTCCTTGAGTACGTAGTCGCGCCCCTTGGCGCGCAGACTGGCCTGTAGTGCCTGATCTGCACAGGCGCGGACCACGCTGGCGGTGAGAGCGGCGGCGTCGCCGGCGGTAAACAACAGGCCGGTGTTTCCATCGCTGATCATTTCGCGATGACCACCGACATTCGAGGCGATCACGACGCGGTCCTGAATCATCGCCTCGAGGGGTTTCAGCGGCGTCACCAATTCTGTCAGGCGCATCGGCAGTCGTGGGTAAACGAGTACGTCGATGAGATCGTAATAACGACTGACGTCGTGGTGCGGTACGCGACCGGTAAAGATGACATTGTTCTGCACGCCCAGCGCGGCGACATCTCGGCGGATAGCTGCTTCGTCGTTGCCACCACCGACCAGCAGCAGCTTCAGCGACGGCTTACTGGCGAGTATCGCCGGCATGGCGGCGACCAGCAGTCGCAGGCCTTCGTAAGCATAGAACGAACCGACGAAACCGATGGTGCAACCCTGGCCCAAGCCCAGTTGTGCGGCCAGCGCCGCGTCGACACTGCGCTTCGGAAACTGCGACGGATCGATGGCGTTGGGAATGACAGTGAGTTTCTCGGTGGGCACACCGCGTGCCAAGAGATCGTTACGCAATCCTTCGCAGATGCAGGTCACGGCGTCGGCGCGTCGCACGACGTGGGTCTCCAATGCGCGCGTGGCGCGATAACGCCAATCGCCTTCCTGGCAGGCGCCTTTGTCCACCGCCGCGTCTTCCCAGAAGGCGCGAATTTCGTAGACCACGGGTAAGTCGTGACGGGCACCGGCGCGCACGGCCGCCAGTCCAACCAGCGGCGGCGAGTGGGCATGGAGCAGGTCTGGGCGTTCGGCCGCGATAAGCTCGCCGAGGCGACGTTCGAGCGAGCGCACGACCTCCAGTTGATCGAGCACCGGCAGGCGTGCCCACGGCGCCTGCGAGGCAAACGTACGATGGAATTCAAAGTCGGCGATGGTTTCGCGTTGTGCCTTCGCATCCGGCTGCTTGGCGGAACTCAACTGCATGGTTTGCATGCCCTGCCGGCGTTGTTCGCTAAGTATGTTTATCGAGCGATAGGAGTAACCATCCTGGATCGGCAGCGAATGGTCGAAGATGTGCAGAACTTTCATCTTTTGGGCAGCCGTTTTTTTCTGAGCGCTTGCGCGGGATAGCTGTTGGTCGGTTAAGTGCGATGGTATCGCCAGCGCGACTCAGGGCATCGTCGTTGTGCCGAACTCGAATGCGCCGACGTCGGCCTGCGCGCCGACTCGACGACGTACGACACGGTCGGCGGCATGGCGGTACTGCCAGAGCGGTGTGAGCGCTGCCGGAAAGTGTGCAGGTAGCGGGCTTGCCGCGTCGATGGCCGGCGATGCCGGTATCAATCGGTAATCCAGTTGTGCGCGGTCTGCAATGCCGACCGTCGCGAATACCTGGTTGTGGCCACTGTCGGACGATCCGCCCAGGCGGTCATCGTGCGTCGTGGCATAGCGCGCATTGCCCATCACGATATTGCTGAGCAGTTGCACCGGTCCGCCGTCGACGATCGCGGCGCGACCGATAAATAAATTATTGACCGCGTGCAATTCGATGCGCGAGTGATTGTGGATGAAATTGCCATCGAAGCGATCGTTGACCAGGGTGTTATACGCCATGAACAGTGCGTTCTCTGGCCATGCCAGCGACTCGGGTGCATAGCTGACGAAGGTGTGGTTTTGCGCATGGCTGGCCTTTTCGAGCACATTGCCAACCAGCACGGCGTAGCCGCCGTTGGCGAGGTCGAGGGTGTAATTAGCGCTGCCGGCCGCACCGTCGGCCACAAAGTTATAGGCAATGACGGTGCGCGCGGCGCGACTCTTGATCGCCGAACCGACGAAGCTGTCGTGGATGTAGTTGTAGCGCAGGGTCAGTTGCGCGCTCTGGCCGGCGTAGATTTGATGGGCCTGGCCGCTGCGGTGGCCATTGCGGGCAAATTCTGAATACTCGACCAGCAGGGTGCTGTCGCGCCGATTCGCGACCAGGATGCCGGCCTGGTTGTCATGGATGAAACAATGCCGCACGTGCAATGACGGCCCTTCCGCGCGGATCCCTGCGCCGTTCTGATCGGTACTCATGGCGCCCTTCAACTCGAGATTCTCTAGCAGCAGGTTGCGTCCCTGGGTGATGAGTATGGCTTTGTTCTGCATCAGTGGTGTGTGGGCGGCGTCGATCGTGGCGATGCCGTCCTGACCGCGCAGGATGAGGTCATTGTGCGCGATGATCATGCTTTCGCCTGCATAAGTACCCGGCGCGATCGCGATGATATCGCCGTCCTGCGCGGCACGAACGGCGAGCGAGATAGTTGCAAACTGTTTGCCCTTGCCGACCATGAGTGTCTTGCCATAACCCTGGCGTGGATCGGCAGGCGAAAGCCATGGACGATAGACGAAACTGTCTGAAAGCGTGGCGAGCATGGCGCCGTTACCTTCGGCACCCTGTCCATCGCGCTTGGCGATCGCGACCAGCGCCACACTGGTCGCCACTATCACCGCCATAGCCGCGATGGCGAAATAGCGCGCAAGGCGGTGGCGCAGCGTGGTCAGTGCCATGGAGACTTGGTTCTGGGTGAGTGTGGGAGCGAGTATACCCATCGATAGCGGCACGCCAGGGGCGTTGCCTGAGCGATGGCGCGGAAGGTGAGCGACCGTTTGTATAATGTCGGCTCCGCGCCAACTGGTGATCGTCGACCATGAAAGCCCTCAAACGATTCGTCAAGCCGCTAGTGCTGCCCGTTATCGAATGGATGAAGGCGCGCTTGCGCCAACGCGAACTGCGTGCAGAGCTTCCGCATCAAGGTGCCCAGGCGATAGTCATGGCTCTCGACCAGGCAGGCTTGCCCGAGGGTGCGGCCGTGCTTATTCATACCTCGCTCAAGAGTATCGGCTATGTCGAAGGTGGCGCGGAGGCGGTAGTCGATGCGCTTATCGAGGCAGTCGTCGAGCGGCGCCGTGGCACCCTCGTGCTACCGACCTTCTCCATCAACGGCACCATGCACAACACGTTATCGAGCGGGCGGGTTTTTGATGTGCGCACGACGCCGTCCAATCTTGGCGCCATCCCGGAGGTGTTGCGGCGTCGACCAGGGGTGGCCCGCAGTGTTCACCCCAGCCATTCTTTCGCTGCCCTGGGCCCGCTCGCGACGTGGCTGACCGAAGCCCACCATCTGGCTGGCTCGAACTTCGGCGCCAACACCCCGATGGTGCGCTTACTCGAAAAGCATGGTTACTTGATGGGGATCGGCACCCATCTCGGTAACGTGACCTTCTATCACTGTCTCGAAGACTTGCTCGACGATTTTCCCGTCACGGTGTATTCCGAGGACTCGCCGTTTGCGGTGACCTGTATCGACGGCGCTGGCCGCGCGCACCAACTACAACTCGGTGCCCACGCGCCGGCGATGGCGGTCACGCGCATTGATCGGCCCGAGAACGAGGTTATACGCGCGCACTTCACCCGCCATCTCGAAGTGTACGCGGGCTTACGCTGGTTTGAGATCGGTGCCACGCGCGGCTGGGTGGTGCCGCTCGAGGCCATGTATCGCGAATGCGTGCGCCTCGCACGCCAGGGCATCACCGTCTATTCACGACTTTGATGACTTCGCCGTCGTGTCGATCGGCCTCAACGGTCGGATACACGCCTGCCGCGCAGACGTTGCAGCAGGACGTTGACCATGGCCTGTTCGGGACCGGCAGGTTGGCTGGCCGCCAGCCACAGGCCGAACTGGACGCCGGCTAATACCACCGCGCCAAGTAAGCACAGCGTTGCCAGGCGCACGATGAGCACGATGAGGCCGCCGCTTTGCGGCCAATGATCCTGTAGCAGCCACACTGCACTGCCCATCGCGACTGAGGCTGCGCCACTGCGCAGGGTCACCCGCGCGAGATCCCATAAGCGGATACCTATCACTTTGTTCAACACCAGCAGATTGGTGCTGGCAAAGACCGCACCGCCCGCCGTCATCGCCAGGGCGGCGCCAATCGGACCGGCTAGCCGGGTGCCAAAGATCAGCAGCGGCACACTGACCAGGGCCGTGCCGGCATACAACAGTGTCGTATAGGCCGGCTTGCCGATAGCGAGATAGGCCGCACCGCTATTGGCCACCGCCAATCGTAGCGCACCGGATATCGACAGGATCTGGACCAGCGGCACCGCCGGCAGCCATTTCTCACCGAGCAGGATCGGTATCGAAGACGAAGCGGTGACCGCGATGCCGACCGCGACGGGCAGGGCCAGCATGACGGTGATCGAAAACGTCGTCATGTAAGTGGCACGCAGGGTCGCATAATCGTTGGCGATGCGTGAATAACCGGGCAGCAGCGCACGCTGTATGGGCGCGACCAGTTCGGTCAAGGCCAGATTCGAAATTTCGTAGGCAATGGTATAGAAGCCGAGGATAGCGGGCGGCACGTAGCGGGCCAGTACCAGGGTGTCGCCGCTGTTATCGACGAAACGCAAGGCGCTGTTGATCATCAGCCATTTGGAAAAATGGAAAATCTCGCGCCAACGTGCCAGCGTGAAACGCGGGCGATAGGGGTGCATGACATAGCCGGTGACGACGCGGCTGCTGCGGCCGATCAGGATGCCATAGGCCAAGGCCCAGAAATTATGCAGCACGAAGGCCAGTGTCAGCGTGGCGAAGAAGCTGACCAGGCGCGGGATCAGTTGCAAGATAAAATCGCGATCGAAGCGCAGCTGTTTGCGGAAATCTACAATGCCGACACTTTCGAAGCCTTCGATGAAGGTGCCGAGCGCGAGTAACTGGATCAAGGGCACGAGGCGCGCTTCGTGGTAAAAATCGGCGAGCACGGGCGCCGCCAATGCGAAGCCGAGGCCGAGCACGACACCGCGTATCACGCCCAGGGTCCAGGCCGTGTCGTACTTATCCGGACCGGCGGCCTGATCCTGCACCAGCACGGCGTCGAAACCGAAGGCGGTGATGCCTTCGACGGCGCCGAGCAGCACCGTCGCCATGGCGATCATGCCGTAGTCCTCGGGCGCCAGCAGGCGCGCGAGTATGAGCGTGCTGATGAGGCCGAGACCACGCATGGCCAGTCGCATCAGGATTGCCCAGGCCGCGCCCTTGGCCATGTGGCGCCCGATTTCGGCAGAAGTGGTTGCGCTGTCGGTCATCGACTCAAGTGCGCGCGATTCATACTTGCCCAGCCAGGTCCGTCAGCCAGATTTCGAGGTCGTCGACGCGACCGTCCCAGGAATTGGCCTTGGCCACCGCACGGCGTGTAGTGGCGTTACCGGGCGCGTCGCCGGCCAGCGCGCGGGCCAGCGCCGCTTCCCAGGCATCTACCCCGTCGACCAGTTCCAGGACGTCGCGGTGGCGCTGCACATCGACCATCTCGGCGCTCACCACCGGCAGGCCGGCGGCCAGGTATTCGTGGAGTTTCAGCGGGTAGGCGTAGCGCGCCCAGCCACCGGCGCGGTCGTCGACCACATAGGGCATGGTGTTGACGTCCATGTGCACCATGTAACGGCCGATGTCGGCGTGAGATTTGGCGCCCAACCAATGTACGTTGGGCAAGGCCAGCAGCGCGGTCCAGGCCGCGTAGGCCGCTTGACTGCCGCCCATACGGCCGCCCTCGCCGCCCGGTATCGGGCCGACGAATACCCATTGCCATGTCGCCTGTCGCTGGGCGAGGGCACTGATCAGTGCGATGTCGACTTTCTGCGAGATGACGCCGGCATAGCCCATGCGCGGATGGGCTATGCCGGCCAGGTCGGCGGGGCAGGGTTCGCTCAGGCGGCGCGTGACGTTGTCGACGTCGGCACCGTTTAACAGCACCCGCGCCTTGTCGCGAACATCTGCCTGCAGCACGTCGAGTAGCTTCTTCGAAGCCACGGTGATCAGATCGGCACGCCGCTGCAAAGCGCGGAAATTGACTTCCTGGCGCACACTCCAGCCCGGGATCTGTGGGTAGGCGTCGCGCACGTGAAACACCACCTGGCGCGGCTTGAGGAATGCCAGCAGCGGAAAAAATTCGGGATTGAACAACATCGCGATATCACGCCCGTTCGCGGCGCACGGCAGCACCGCGTGCAGCCGATGGGCATGAATGGCGTAGGCCAGTGCGTTCCACGTCGACCAGCGCGTCGAAGTTGGCATGAGCGCACTCGGCAAGGGTACGGCGACGTTGTGATCGACGCGGGTGCGCCAGCGCAGGGCACACTTGCTCAGGCCGACGGAACGTACTTCGGTGACCGACATCGGCCCGGTCGAATACACCACCGGCCATCCCCGTGCGCCGAGACGCGACAAGATGTGCTGCCGATTCATCCAATTGCTGAACCAGGGATTGGAATCAAAAGCGAACAGGCGAGGTTGCATGGCGGCGGCGCGCGCGGGTTACAGTAACTCAAGCACCGGCATGACGAAGCTCCATCAGATTCGCATCGATGGCGAATTTATTGGCCCAGTTCAGCAACTCGAAACGTCCATATTCGCCATCGACCGGGTAGGAGCCTTTGACGCCGCCGCGCATCCCGCTTGGCCCCTCGAGATGCAGCGTGCGCCGCGCGAAATGATTAGCGCGGCGCGCCGCCTCAAGATAGGCCCGCGTACCCGTGATCTCGAACAGCAGGAACCAGCAGGCTGCGATCTGCACCGCGCCGGTCACGCACGACCACGGCACGGTGGCTCGCCAGTGCGCGTCGAAACAGCCGGCGATGCGACCACTAGGCTCCATCACATTGAGCAGCGCGCGGGCGGTCCTCTCGGCCGCCGCCAGCAAGAGTGCGCTCGGCGCGTAGCGGTGGGCTTCGATGATGCCGCGCAGTGCGTAGCCGATGGTATGGGTCAGGGGCGCGTCGGGATTGCTCAGGCAGCAATCTGTGAACCAGCCATTGGTCTGCTGCTTGGTTAGCGCCCACGCCACGTTCTTCAAGCCAGCTGCACCGAGCGCCTTATCGTCCAGCACCCGCGCAGCCTCGAATAAGCCCCACGAAACGTGGGTTTCATAAGTCTTTTCGCCGCGTGCGGCGAACGGCGTGGGGTAGCGACGCCAGCAGCCATCGGCGTCCAGCGAGTCCGCCAGCCAGCGCGCCGCGCGCCGCGTCGCATCGTGATAGTCGTTGAAGTGGCGCACTCCCGCCGCCAATCCAAGCAGGATCTGTCCGGTATTGAAGGTCACCGGTAGCAAGGGCTGGGCATTGATGATGCCGCCCTGAAAGCCGCCGTCGGGAAACTGGATCTTGCGGCACCAATCGAGCGCGGTGCGCGCCGATTGCGCGTATTTACTCTCGTGCAGATGCGCGGCAACGTCGAGCAAAGTGGGAATGATATAGCCGGTGGTCTCGGGATAGGACGGCCCCCAGCCGCTGGCAATGCTGTAATGGCGCGCGTAGCCGCCATCGTGGCTGCTGCTCAGCCGCTGGGCATCGAGCAGCCAGTCGGCCAGCGGTGCGATGACCTGGGCGGCGCCCGCATCGCTGAACAAACGACCACCGCGGTCGGCGTTGATTTCCAGCCGCGCAGCGGGCGGCAATCTGGCCCATTCCAGTGAAGACGCAAGGCGTTTCTTGAGGGCGCGGGGAATGAGACGAGTGATCGCGTGCGGCACAGTCTACAACCCCTGACAGATTTGAAATGCCGGTCGACGCGCGTGCAACGTTGTCGCGGCCAGCGACGCACAATTGTCGCGCCGTGCAGTGTGTTTCGATAGCGGCCGATGCATTATAGAGTTTACCGCCAGGGCCAGCGACCGGCGCCGCACCGATAGCGTGACATGCTGCAAGCAAGGCGATGAGATGCCGACCAAGGAGGCCTTGGCAGGCACTTGCGCGTCTTCTTCAAACCACAGGATTCTGGTGCTCAATGTCCGTCATCCCACCGCTCTCGCTGCTGACTTACACCTCGCTGTATCCCAACGCACGCCAACCCCGTCACGGCATTTTTATCGAACAGCGTCTGCGCCACTTGAGGGCCGCTTACCCGCTCGCGGCACGGGTGGTCGCGCCGGTGCCGTGGTTTCCCTTGCGCGGGCAGATATTCGGGCAGTACGGCACCTATGCGGCGGTGCCGGCGCAGGAGAACCTGGCCGGTGTGTCGGTCTGGCATCCGCGTTACGCCGTGGTGCCCAGGCTCAGTTGGCACGTTTCACCGTGGCTCATGTATCGCGCTACGCGCGCGCTGGTGCGACAGCTCCACAATGACACGCCCATCGATGTGATCGACGCTCATTTTTTTTATCCCGATGGCGTGGCAGCGGTCATGCTCGGGCGCGAACTCGGTGTGCCGGTCTGCATCACCGCGCGCGGCAGCGATCTGACCTTGATGCCGGACTTCGCGCTGCCGCGCCGCTGGATCCGGTGGGCGGCGGCGCAGGCCGAGGGCCTGGTGACAGTGTGCGCGGCGCTGCGTGAACGCCTGGTGGAACTCGGCGTCGCCGCCGAGCGCGTTACCGTATTGCGCAACGGCGTCGACCTCGAACGTTTCCAGCCGGTGGCGGCCGAGCCGCTCAGGCAGCGGCTGAATCTGCACGGTCAGGTGCTGCTGTCGGTTGGCAATCTGGTCGAATTGAAAGGCCATCACCTCATCATTGAAGCGCTGCAAACGCTGTCGGACTGCACCTTGATGATCATCGGCTCGGGACCGGAGCGCGCATCGCTGGAGCGCTTAGCGGCGCGCCTCGGGGTGGCTGAGCGCGTGCGTTTCTTAGGCCTCATTGCCCACACTGAACTGCGCGACTACTACGCGGCAGCCGATGCCCTGGTGCTGGCTTCGAGTCGCGAAGGTTGGGCCAATGTGCTGCTGGAGGCGATGGCCTGCGGCACACCGGCGGTGGCGACGCGCGTGTGGGGCACACCCGAGGTGGTAGCGGCGCCGGCGGCGGGGGTCTTGATCGACGAACGTTCGGCACGTGGGATCGCGGCCGGCGTGCGTCGCTTGTTCGCTGCGCGTGGCTCGCGGGCCGCGACGCGTGCCTATGCCGAAGGCTTCAGCTGGGCTGACACCAGCCGCGGGCAATTCGAGTTGTTCAATCGTCTGCGCGATGCACCACGGCTGCCGCAAATGCGCTCAGGCGGCCGCTGATTCCGGTACCCGTTGCGGCCGGCGAAAATAGTTCAGCAGCATGCGCGCCAGATAGCGCTCGCAACGCAAATCCCAGGGTGTGAAGCGCGGGATCTGAAACGCCGACGTATGGCGGTCGGCCGTGCCATCGGCGGTGGTGAGGGCGTAGCGATAGCCGTTATGCCGCAGGATTTCGATTTCGCGGCCGTCGAAGTCACGAAACGGCTTGCCATTGGGATAGGCGAATATTTCGATCTGCTCGCCGAGTATGGCTTCCAGGGCGGTCTTGTTTTCGACGATTTCCCGTTCGGCGCCGGCGCGCGACATGGCATGCAAGATCGGATGGTTGGCGGTGTGCCCGCCGATGGTCATGCCGGCCGCACGCAGGCAACGAATGTCATGGGCATCCATCATCATGCGCATAGGCGGCGCGCCGCTACGGACATAGAGTTCATCGGCGATGGCATCGCGCTCGGGATAGGCGCGGTACTTCAAGGCCTGCAGCAGCTGCTCCATGACCTGCGCGCGACCGCTGGCCAGCGCATGCACGCCGAGCGCGTGGTTGTCGAGATCGATCTGTGACGTTGGCCAGTGGCGCACCGCTTCGACCACGCGATCGTTCCACATCATGCCGCCGTCGAGATAACCGCTGGTGACGAAAAACGTGGCGGGCAGTCCGTAGTGTTTGAGCACCGGCAGCGCATTGAAGACATTGTCGCGGTAGCCATCATCGAAACTGATGGCGAGCGCGCCGGCCGGCAGACGGCCGCTATAGAGGCGCTCAAGGGCATCGGGCAGCGGCAGGATATTGAAGCTGGCCTGCAGCCACGCCAGTTGCTCGGCGAAGCGGCGCGTGTCGGGTTCATGCATGAGCAGGGCGTCGGGCTGAGTCACCACGCGATGGAACAACACCACCGACAGCCGTCGTTCGAGTGCCCCGGCGGCGGCCAGCGCGAGTTTGGTAGCGAATGTGATCAAGCCATCAACTCCGTGGCAGTCATGCCGTTGCGAGCGCCCGCGCCGGCGTTCAGAAAATCGCCCCCATGCCGATTAAGCGGGTGCCGCATCGCCTATAATTCGAATTGGTTTGGTGGCGGCGATGTTAGCGGCCGCCGCAGTTAAAATTTACTTCTATTTATGATTTTCGTCTGCGCCACGATAACTTGGAACACCGCAGCGCACGCGCAGACCGCGTCGACGCCCATGGTCACTGCTCGTCGCGCGGCTCGTGGGCAGACCGTGCACACGCTGAGCGTGGCGGGCGCTCACCTGAGCTATGCCGGTACGACGCCGCTACAGGCAAGCCACGGCCAGACCAGCGCTTACTTGTTTCGGCCTGCCAGCGAAGCTCAAGCCAGCGATGGGCAGACACTAGCACGCGTGCTGTCCGCTCACGGCGCGGGCCGCGTGGCCTATGACGACATCGCCGGCGCCTTTGTGCTGCTGCTGATCGATGCTGCCCAGCGCAGTGTCAGCCTGGCCACCGATCGTTTCGCCATCTGCCCGGTCTATTATTGTGCCACCGAAGAGCAATTCGCTTTTGCCACCGATCTCGCTGCTGTGCGGGCGGCGCCCGGATTCAAGCGCGGCTATGACACCCAGGCGCTCTACAACTATGTTTTTTTCCACTGCATTCCGAGTCCGCGTACGGTCTATCGGCACGCCAGCAAGCTCGGCCCTGCGCAAACTGTGCGCTGGTGCCAAGGCCGCAGCACGACCGCGTTGTACTGGCAGCCGGCGTTCGCGAGCGTCGATAGCGAGCCTGGCCGGCTCGACGCCGAACTGCGCGATGCACTGGGCGCGGCAGTCGCGGATCGCGGGCGTGCAGGCTGCGCTGCTTTTCTAAGCGGTGGGCTCGACAGTTCTTCGGTCGCCGGTTTACTCAAGCGTGCGCGCGGCACGGCGGACGCCTTCACCATCGGCTTTGATGCTGAGGGTTACGATGAATCGGAGTACGCGCGCATCGCCGCCCGACATTTCGGGCTCGAACACTATCTCCACTACGTGACGCCAGCCGACGTCTACGCATCCCTGCCGCAGATTGCGGGTTATTACGCCGAACCGTTTGGCAATTCGTCGGTGATTCCAACCTACCATTGTGCGCGACAAGCGCGTGAGCACGGCGCGACGCTGATGCTGGCCGGCGATGGTGGCGACGAGTTGTTTGCGGGCAATCAACGCTACGTCGATCAGAAAGTGTTCGAACGCTATCTCGACGTGCCAGCGGCCCTGCGCGCCGTGCTTGAGGGCAGCTATCGGGCCTTACCGTTCATGCGCAGATTGCCGGTATTGGGCAAGGGCGCGCGTTATATCGACAAGGCCCATATGGGCCTGCCGGACCGACTGCAGGCCTACAATTTCCTGCATCGTTTCGATCCCCACAATGTATTCAATGGCGACTGGCTCGCTAGCGTCGAGCGCGAAGAGCCATGGCAGATCTGGCGCCAACGCTTCGCCGAACCTGCGGCGGGCTCTCAATTGCAGCGTATGCTCTACCTCGACTGGAAGTTCACACTGGCAGATAACGATCTGGTCAAGGTCGGCAGCATGTGCGACCTGGCGCAGATCGAAGTGTGTTATCCCATGCTCGACAAGCGGGTGGTCGATCTGGCGCAGCGGGTGGCGCCGTCCACCTTGTTGTTGAACGGTGAATTGCGCGGGTACTACAAGCGCGCATTTTCGAGCGTCCTGCCGGCGCAGATCATCAACAAACAAAAGCATGGCTTCGGCCTGCCGTTTGGCGTATGGCTGCGCGAAGACGCTGGCCTGCAGGAGCTGGCCCGCAGCGCGCTCCGCGCCTTAGGTCAACGCGATATCTTCCAGCAGGGCTTCCTGGCGGAAGTCGAACGCCTGTTCTGGAGTGATTCGGCTTGCGGCTACTATGGGGAACTGGTCTGGGTACTCGCCATGCTGGAGTTATGGTTTAGCTCACACGATGAATAGTCGACCCGCTAACAGACCTCAGGGCCAGCCAGCCATGGTCAGGGCATGCCTGCGTTACGATGCCATCGTGCGCGTGGTGTTGGGCTGCGCGCTGCTGGCGTGCGCCAGCGTCGGTCATTGCTACCAGATCAGCCCATCTGAGTGGCAGGCATGGCCCGACTACTGCAAGACCCGCTACGTGCGTGTTCCAGGCGGTTCCGAATCGGCCTATGTGCGACTGGTGTCGCCGGAAATGGTCAGCAAAGCCAAGGCTCTGATGGGAGATTCCTGGTACCACGTCCATCACGCCTGCTACAGCATGATGTTGATCGCGCGTGCCGAAAGCCAGCGAGGTCGCAACCTTGCGCTGTGGAAGGAGGACTTGACCCTCGCGCTCGGCGAAGCGGAATACGCCGTACAGCGCATTCCGCCAAGCAATCCAGTGCATTGGAAGATGCTTACGATTCAAGCGCGGGTGCTCTACGAACGGGGTAACAAAGAACAGGGCAGCGACGCGCTGAAGCAGATTATCAGACGTAAGCCGGATCTCGCTGATGGCTACGTCGTGCTGGGAAATTTTCTCTACAAAGATGGGAAATACGACGAAGCGCGGAAAGTGCTGCAAGACGGCTTGGATAAAGTGCCGAAGCCGAGCGCAGAAATGCACTATTTCCTGGGCATGATCCTGCTCAAACAAGGCAGTTTTGACAGCGCGCGTGAGCAGGCACAGAAGGCCTATAAACTTGGTTATCCCCTGCCAGGGTTGCGTAATCGTTTGAAGGCGGCAGGGCATTGGTAGGCTGCATCTCGTGCATCGTTTTGCATAGCCAGATGTCTCGTGCGGCAACCGCGCGCGCCTATCGTGGCGCGGGTCGTGGCCGTGTGTGGTGTGATAGGCACTAGTGTCCCAGCGCATCCTGATGGTGGCGTTTCACTATCCGCCCATCCAGGCCAGTAGTGGTGTGCACAGAACCTTGAGCTTCTCCGACTATCTCGCCCGTCATGGCTGGCAGCCGACGGTCTTGACCGTATCCCACGGCGCGTTGCCGGATTATCGCGTGGAGAACGAATCGATGATCCCTGCGGGTGTGGACGTAGTGCGCGCGCCTGCGCTTGATCTCCAGCAGCATTTGAACATCAAGGGCAAGTATCCGGGCTTTCTGGCCGTTCCCGATCGCTGGGCGAGCTGGATCGTGAGCGGCATCGCCTATGGCTTGCTGCACATCGCCCGTCGACGTCCGCGTGTGCTTTATTCGACCTATCCCATCGCCTCGGCCCACGTCATTGGCTACTGGCTGCACCGACTGACCGGCCTGCCTTGGATCGCGGATTTGCGCGATCCGATGGCGCAGGACGGTTATCCGCCGGAGCCGCGTGTGTGGCGCGCCTACAAGGCCATCGAACAACGCCTCATGACCCACGCCACGCGGGTGATTTTTGCCGCACCGAGCGCCTACAGCTATTACGCGAAAACCTATCCGCAGGCGGTCGCCGCGCGCGGTAGCGTCATCGAAAACGGCTACGACGACGCCTTGTTCTGTCAGGCCGAGCGCTTGGTGCAGCCGCGCACGCGCAGGCGTATTCGGCTCCTGCACGCTGGTGTTCTTTACCCGGCCGAGCGCGACCCCCGCAGTTTTTTTCAAGCTTTAAGCGAACTGCGCGATGCCGGCCAGATAGCAGCGGACGATCTTGAGATCGTGCTGCGTGGCTGCGGCCACGACCAACTCTATCGACCGATGCTGGCGGCCGCCGGTCTGCAGGACATCGTGCGTCTTGAGCCAGCGGTGGGTTACCGCGAAGCGCTGGTCGAAATGCTCGAGGCCGATGGTCTGCTGCTGTTTCAATCGGCGGACTGTAATTTCCAGATCCCGGCCAAGATCTACGAGTACTTTCGTGCGCGACGGCCGATCATTGCCTTTACCGATCCTGCCGGGGATACTGGTCAAGTGCTGCAAAATGCACGGGTGCCGTGGCTTGCGCCGCTCGATAGCAGCGCTGCGATCAAAACTGTACTTCTCGACGCGCTAGCCGCGATCCGCGCGCGGCGTGACGAGCCCTACGGCTCGGCCGAATTCGCAGCGGCCTGTTCCCGTGAAGGCCGCGCCCAGACGTTTCTCGACTTGGTTGAACAGGTCACGAGCGGCACGCCCCCCCCCATTGACGATGACAGCGAGAGATGAGCGATATGGTTAGCGTAGGCATCAAGGCGATTCTGATCGAAGTGCTGGGTCTGAATCCCGGCAAGATCACCATCGACAAGGAAACACGTCTGTTGGGTTCGTTGCCGGAATTCGATTCGATGGCCGTGGTGTCGGTCTTGACGGCGATTGAGGATCACTTTGGTATCGCCGTCGACGACGACGAAATCGATGGAGCCCTGTTTGAAACCGTTGGCAGCTTGTGCCAATTCGTGGAAAGCAAACTCGGCTGAGAAGACCCCAGGTCTGCGCATATCTACTAAGCGGCAGCGCGCCACTCGTCGTAGTAGCGAATGCTGATGGACGCACACGTCGACCAGCCTGCCGCTAGTGCCCCAGCCGAACTGAGCGCGGACTTCGTGACCGTGCAGGGTCGGCGTTTGTTCTGTGTGCGGCGCCGCGCGCTTGTTGCCCCCATCACCATGCGCGTGCTGGTCGTGCCCCCCTTCGCTGAAGAATTGAACAAGTGTCGTCGGCTGCTGGCGCTCTGCACGCAGACTCTGGCCGCTGCGGGGGCCGAGGTGTGGTGGCCGGATCTATCCGGTACTGGCGACAGCGCGGGAGAGTTTGCCGATGCGTGCTGGTCGCATTGGCTCGATGAGTTATGTCACTTCGACCTTGCACTGGCACTAGCGGCGCCGGCTGCGGCGCCGGCTTATCTGGCGGTGCGCAGCGGTGCGCTGCTGTTAGCTGCGGCGAGTTCGCGCCTGCGCGATTTTGAGCGAGCACAGGTACTGCTGTGGCAGCCGGTGCTGGAGGGTGGGCGTTATCTTCAGCAGTTTCTGCGTCTGCGTGTGATGGCCAGTCGCCTACGTGGTATGGATGAGTCATTGCCATCATTGATGACACGCCTGGTGCAGGGTGAACTGCTCGAAGTGGGCGGCTATGGCCTGCGTGCGCAGTTGACCGATGGCCTGGCCGCAGCGCAGGCCAGCGCCGCGGTGTTGGGCATGGCGCGTGCCGTGACGGTGCTGGAATTCAAGAACAGCGCGGGTGCGTCACCGAGTATGCCGCTGGTGCAGTTCGGCGCAGCCTGTCAAACCCTGGGCTGTGCAGCTTTAGTGCGCCTGGTCGAGTGCGAGCAGTTCTGGGCCACCCAGGAAATTTCCGCGCCGGCGGTGGTGATCGATGCTTCGCTGACCGCGCTGTTGGGGCCATGAGCAGCGCGCCATGAGTCAGGAAGAGGCCTTCGTATTATCGATCGCCGGGGATCAGACGGTGGCCATTTTGCATGGCACGGCGGCGCCTGGTTCGCTGGGTGTGGTGGTGATCGTTGGCGGGCCACAATATCGGGTCGGTAGTCATCGGCAGTTTGTGTTGTTGGCGCGTGCGTTGGCGGCGGCCGGCATTGCAACCCTGCGCTTCGATTACCGCGGCAGCGGCGATGGCGGTGGCACGGCGCGGGATTTCGAAGACGTCCATGACGATATCCGCGTCGCCGTCGATTGTTTGTGTACGCGCGCAGGGTTGGAACGTGTGGTGTTGTGGGGCTTGTGCGACGCGGCTTCGGCGGCCTTGATGTACGCCAGCAGTGATCAACGGGTGGCGGGTCTAGTGCTGCTCAATCCCTGGGTGCACAGTCTCGCCACTGAAGCCCGCGTGCGGCTCAAGACTTATTACCTGGCGCGCCTGCGTAACGCCGAATTCTGGCGCAAAGTGCTGCGTCTGGATCTTGACTGGCGCGGCTCGCTGGTCAGTCTCGGGCATTATTTGCGCGGTGCCTTGGGGCGATCGTCTATCGCGCAGATTGCGACATCGAGACCGCATTTTCTACAGCGCATGAAACACGGCTGGGCGGCCTTCGATGGGCCGGTCTTGGTGATCTTGAGCGGTGACGATTTCACCGCCGGTGAGTTTCGCGAATTGTGTCGCAGCGACCGGCAATGGCATGAACTGAGCTTGGGTACACACGTCGAGAGCCATGAACTGCCGCGCGCGAATCATACGTTTGCGCGCGCTGACTGGCGCCAGGAAGTCGAGCAAGTGAGCTGTGCGTGGCTGCTGGCAGTGCGCGATAACAGCCGCAAGCATGGCTGAGAGTCTTCGTTCAGCGGCGCGCTAGACCAGGATTTCGCGCGGCAGCGGATGGCTCAGGAACAGATGCGGACTGGCGCTGTAACCGTAGGCGCCCGATTGCATAACGACCACCAGATCGCCAACGCTCAAGGCGGCAGGTACAGCAATGCGATCGGCAACGATGTCGAGGGGTGTGCACAAGGGGCCGACGATGTTCGCAACCGTGGTCGCGACTTCGCCGAGGCGATTGCCGATCACCACCGGGTAGTTTTTGCGCAGCACTTGGCCGAAGTTGCCGGAATTGGACAGATGGTGATGCAGGCCGCCGTCGGTCATGACGAACAGCTGGCCCTGGGATTCTTTGATATCGCTTACCCGTGCGACGTAATAGCCGGCCTCACCCACCAGGTAGCGGCCGAGTTCCACCACGATTTCGGTGCCGGCCAGGGCATCGGCGTGGCGCGTGAGTGTAGCGTCGAGCGCGTCGCCGACGGCGGCCAGATCGAGTGTCTGTTCGTTGGGGAAATAGGGGATGCCATAACCGCCGCCGATATTGAGTGAGGCGAAATGCAGCCCGCTGCTGGCGGCCAAGGCACAGGCGTAGTCGAGGGTGCGGGCGTTGGCTTCGATGATGGCCTCGGCCTTCAAGTTCTGCGAGCCACAGAAGATGTGCAAACCTTGGCAGTCGATAGCCAGTTCGCGCATGCGCGCCAGCACTGCGGGGATGTGTGCCGCGTCGATGCCGAATTGACGCGGACTGCCCGCCATCTTCATGCCCGCGCCCTTCAATTCGAAATCGGGATTGACCCGCAGCGCGACCCGCGGCGAGACGCCCAGTGCTGCGGCCAGACTATGAATGCGCTCGAGTTCGAGACTGGATTCACAATTGATACTGATGCCGGCGGCCAGCGCTGCGCGCAACTCGGGCGCCTGCTTGGCCGGGCCGGCCATGCTGATCTCGCGTGGTGACATGCCGCTGTCCAAGGCCACCAGCATTTCACGATGGGAAGCAACATCGAAGCCATCGACCAGCGGACACATATGCTGCACAACGGCCGGCATGGGATTGGCTTTGATGGCGTAGTGCAGCTTGACTTGGTCAGGCAGCGCGCTGCGCAAGGCAAGGACACGGGCGCTCAGTGCGGCGCGGTCGTAGGCGTAGAAGGGCGTGCTGCCCACCCGTTCGACCAGGCGCGTCAGCGCCTGGCCATTGATGTGCAACTCACCGCGCACGCCCTCGAAGTCCGCGAGTCGCGCATGACGGTTGGGTTCTGCATTCATGGGCGGCTGGCTTCCGGGCACGAGGCTACATCGGTGCTGAACAGCGTCGCGTAGTCGCTGTGTAATTGCTGGCGGTTCAATTTGCCGTTGGGATTTTGCGGCATGTCGTCACGAAACACGACCCGCGCCGGTTGCATGAAATTGGGCAAGGTACGGCGACAGGCAGCGAGTACCTCGGCTTCACTGAGTGCACTGCCTGGCAGGCGTCGCGCCACCACCACCAGCGCCTGACCCAGATCGGCGTGGGGCACGCCGATGGCGGCGACGGTTTCGACGCCGCCGAGCGCATAGATCACTTCCTCGACTTCCTCGGGACTGACGCGATAACCGGAAGTCTTGATCATGCCGTCGTTACGGCCGATGAAGTACAGATAGCCGTCTTCGTCCCGGCGCACCATATCGCCCGACCACACCGCCATTTCCGGCAACGGTATACCGGCCGGCTGGCCCGGTGCCGGTTTGTAGCGCGCGGCAGTGCGTTCCAGATCGTTCCAGTAGCCGAGCGCGACCAGCGCGCCGCGATGGACCAGTTCGCCCGGCTCGTTGACTGCGGCTAGTGTGCCGTCTTCGCGAACCACCATGATTTCGGCGTTGGGTATGGCCTTGCCCATCGAACCGCGACGTTCGTCGATTTTATCCGGCGGCAGGTAAGTCGAGCGGAAAGCCTCGGTCAGGCCATACATCAAAAAAGGGCGGGTGGTCGGCAGGTTCTGGCGCAGCCGAGCGAGCACGCCGTCCGGCATCGCGCCGCCGGAGTTAGTGATGTAGCGCAGTTGGTCTCGCACTGCTTGTGGCCACTCCAGGGGTGCGAGCTGCGCCCACAAAGGTGGCACGGCACCGAGGCCGGTAATGCGATGCCGTGCCAGCGCTTTCAGCACATCGCGCGGCAGCAGGTAGTCAAACAGCACGCAGGTGGCGCCCTGTAAGACCGCTGTTGTGAGTTGGTTCAAGCCGTAGTCAAAGCTGAAGGGCAGTACCGCGAGCAGGCGGTCGTGTTCGGTAATTTCGAGATATTGCGCCACGCTGCGCGCGCCGGTGACGATATTGCGATGAGAAATGATCACGCCCTTGGGACGACCGGTGCTGCCCGAGGTATACAGAATCGCGGCCATGTCGTTGTCGATGCGTGCGACTTTGGCGAAAGTTGGAGCGCTGTCCGCGCTGTTCCACACCGACACTTTCATCGGCAACTCGGGCCGCGCGCCGCCGGGCTCGCAGAGCAGCACATGGTGCAGATTGCGGCAGGCCGGCAGCACGTCGTCGAGCTGGGCCAGACGTTCAGGGCTGGTAATCAGCACCCGCACATCGCAGTCGTTCAGAATATGTTCGACCTGGGCCGGCTTCAGTACCGGATTGATCGGCACGAACACACCGCCGGCCGCGCAGCTTGCGTACATGCCATAGGCGCTAAGCGGTAGCTTGGGTAGAAAAATGCCGACGCGGTCATTGGCGCCGATACCGAGTTCGATCAGGCGTGCGGCGAGGGCCTCGACCTGGTGCTGAAATTCTTGCGCACTGACAGCGCCATATTTGTCATGCACCAGCAAGGTCGCCTGCGGGGCACGGGCTGCGCTATGGGCCAGGGTTTCATGCAGTAGAAAGCTCATGCTGGCGTTACCTTGAACAGTTGTAGCGGCATGCGTTTAGTGCCGTGCCAGAAGCGCGCTGAGGAAGCGTACCGGGATGGCATAGGTAATCGCGCTCGGTTCACGCAGCATGTCTTCCTTTTTGCCTTTGACGAATACCTGGTTGATGATGCCAACCACCTTGCCGGAGTCCTGTGCATAGACCGGGCTGCCGCTGTTACCAGGATAGGCGGTGGCGTCGAGTTGCAGGACGGTGAAGGGGTCGCGCAGGGCGGCGATTTTGTTGGCGGTCAGGTGTGTGGCGCTATCGGAGCGCGTAGCGACGGGTGTCAATGCCGAAAGAATGCCCTGGTGAGTCACTGGTACTAGTCCCAGCACGGCGCCGATCGGGAAACCGGTAAACGCGATGTTCATGCCTTCGTGCATTTCGATGTCGTCGCCGAGTGTGAGCGCTGGCAGCGGTGGGCCGTCGATGTCGAGCAGGGCCATGTCGTGTTGTTCGTCCACCGCCGCGATGCGCGCGGCGCGATACTGTACGGTGCCGACGCCAACGCCGGTGTTGGCACCGCCAAGGAAAATCACGATGCTTTCTTTGACGCGTTTATCCAGTTCTAGCGAGACCACATGAAAATTGGTCGCGACTCGGCGCCCATCGCCAACGACAAATCCAGTACCCAGCAGACGCGCGGGGGGTTGTTTGATGATGGAGTAGGTACCGATGCCGACGATGGCGGGTTTGATCTTGGCGATCGTACGCACCAGTTGCTCGTCGGCCAATACGTCCAACCCTCGCAGCAAGCCGAGCACAGCGATGACGGCGATAAGGAGTCTCGAAACCATGGCTGTAAACGCCTATTTGCCGCGCGCTGCGAGCTTACGTTCCCAGGCCATGGACGTTTCGACGATGGTATCGAGACTGTCGTAACGCGGCTGCCAGCCCAACACTTGCTTAACACGCTCGGCACGCGCCGTGAGGCTCGGCGGATCGCCAGCGCGGCGTGGCGATTCGATGATCTTGAAGGCGCCACCCAGGCGTCGCACCGTGTCGAGCACCTCACGCACGCTGTAGCCGTGACCATAACCACAGTTCAGTGTGACCGAAGCACCGCCGCGATTCAGATAGTGGAGGGCGTCGACGTGAGCATTAGCGAGATCGGTCACATGGATGTAATCGCGAATGCCGGTGCCGTCGGGTGTCGGATAGTCGGTGCCGAAGACCTGCACGTGCTCGCGCTTGCCGACGACGGCTTCGGCGGCGACCTTGATGAGTAGGGTCGAGCCGGGCGTGGACTGACCGATTTCGCCATCGGGATCGCTGCCTGCAACGTTGAAATAACGCAGGATTACTGCGCGCATGCCGTGCGCGCGACAGACATCACCCAGCATCAGCTCGCTCATCAGTTTCGATGTGCCGTAGGGGTTGATCGGGACGGTCGACGATTGTTCGTCGCACACCCCATCGCCGGGCGGAATGCCGTAGACCGCGGCGGTCGACGAAAACACCAACTGCGAGACGCCAGCTTCCACGCAGCATTGCAGCAGGTTGCGTGTCGCGCAGGTGTTGTTGCCATAGTACTTGAGTGGCTCGCTGACCGACTCCGGCACGATGGTAAAGGCCGCGAAATGCATGACGGTGTCGATGGCTTCTTCGCGCAGCACGCGCAACAGCAGCTCGCGATCACCCGTGTCACCCACCACCAGCGTGCCGGACAGGACGGCGTCACGCTGTCCCTTGCTCAGATTGTCGAGCGTGACCGCATGCAAACCGGCCTGGCCGAGCAGTTTGACCACGTGGCTGCCAATGTAGCCGGCACCGCCGGTGACGAGGATGTTGTTCATTGCGCGCTTCTTCGTTTCAATGTAGGCGGTTGATGATGTTCGGCGAGTTTACGTCTCGTCCAGACGAGCACAAAGCCGCTGTGTCACAAGTCGCTATCGGATTCAGACGTTGTGGCGATGTTTGTGGTTAGCAACCGATGTCACGGCCGTGCCTCGCGCTTGACCGGGCATCGTGGACGCGGTCGCCACAGCGGTCTTCTGGCGGGTGATGTGCACGCAGGCGACCAGCAGCGCGATCATCCATAGTTGTACCTCGGCCTTCAGATAATTGGTGAACATGCCCGACACAAAAATCGATGCCAGCGAACTGCAGATCGCGGCCCGCATCAAGCCGACACTGTTGTTATCGGTCGCCAACTGGCTTCGATTGAGCTCGCTAGCCATGCGCAAGATCGCCACTATCGCCGCCAGCGCGAGGACAATGCCCGGTAAACCCTGGTCGACTAGGGTACTCATCAAAGTATTGTGCGAAGCGCGTGCGCCTTGTGACTCGATGTCTTCATTGCGGGCCGCAGTCAACCATTCGGTATCCAGATAGGCACGGCTCAGGTAGGCGGTGGAATTGAATCCCAAGCCCAGTGGATGGTCTTTGAACATCTCCCACTGAGCCTTGATTATGACCAGGCGTGACTCGGCACTTTTGTCGCGTTCTTCGACGTTTTCGAGGCCTCTGTCTATGGATCCCATGCGCTGCCAGTAGGTTGTGGGCGTGTAGGCCAGCAGTACGAAGACACACACGGTTCCCAGCCCAATGATGACGCCGCGATGGCGGCGCGGCGACGACAGGAAATAGACGAATGCACCGATCACGGCGCCCAGGAAGGCACCGCGGCTTTCGGTCTGCACGACACAATTGGCGAGCACCGGCACCATCGCCATCACCGCCCAACGCTTCCAGCCCCGTTGAGACAGGATCAGGCTGCCGGCGAAGAAGACGCCGGTGGTCACGTGCATGCCGAGCGTATTGGAATCATTGACACCCGGGCCGCCAATCAATTCAAGGCGTCCTTCGCCCGAGGCATCGAGCGCGAGCAGGCCGAAGTAGAAACACCCCAGCACATGGGCGAGGGCGAAATCTTCGAGTGTTTTCTCTGAGTCCACCAGCCGATAGATGATGTAAATAAGCGCGACATACTTGGAGAGCAGGATAAGACCCTCCATATGCTCGGGGTTTGCCCACGGGTATTGAATCCACATCCATACCACGTAGGCGATGACTATCTTGACCACCGGATAGGCCGTCCACGACACCTCAGCAGAGCGTCGGCTGGCGCCGAGCAGCGCCAGCAAGGTGACTATCGCCGCGGTCAGTGACCAGCGCAGGTCTGGCAGATCCTTGCCCCACCAGCGCAGGGGTGGATGGAGATAGAACACAGCGATGTAGACGAACAAGCCCCAGATCGGGTGCGCCGTGAAGGTCCGGAGCAAGCCGTACAGATAGCTCAAGACGAACGCGACGCCGGTCAACGACATGGCGGAAACAATCCAGTCAGGTGCGGGCGGCGCGCCCAGCCGCGCGGCGGCTGGGACATCCCTTCGTGAGGATCATTCTCAGCAGTCAAGGCGCTTGCCCGGATCGCGGTATTGATGAAGGATCAGAATCATTACTTACGCATCCATTGCCAGTGGCCCGGAGGTGGCGCTATGAGAGGTCTGGTACTGATGGCCGTGCTGCAGGCGACTGGCGTGCAGGCGCAGGACAATAACTACCCGACCTTGGAACGGGTCGACCATGTGCTGACCTGCATGCGCCTGAATGGCGGCCAGACCGTCGATAACCTTTACGCCTGCGCCTGCGAGGTCGACATCATCGCACAACAGCTCAGTTTCGATGAATTCACCGAGGCTCGTACTTTTGAAATCTACCAGCGCATGCCGGGCGAAAAAGGTGCCCTGTTTCGCGACAACGAACGCACCAAGAAAGTTGTCGCCCAGCTCGAACAAGCGCGCACTGAGGCCAGCAAACGATGTTTTATCGGCAGGCAGCGCAAACATCCTGAGGCTGCCGCAGCGACGGCCGCAGACCATGATCCGGTGACGCCTGCAGGGGTCGGAAGCCCCGCTCAATCAGGCCGCTGAGCGGACTGATTGAGCGTGTTGTCACGGCCGTGCAGGCGTCTTCAGAGCGGTTGCCGCTTAGGAAAATATGCCTATAATCGCGCGAAACATGGGCAACGAGCTTGCATCAGTCTGGCACCCGAGTTCACTGATAAAACAGCGCACCTCCGCCCCGTCTCCAGCCATTTGGCACCGTGTCCTTCGTTTGTTCGTTTTCCATTACGCTGAGTCGGCTTATCGATCTCGGGCCGGTTCGGAACTGAAACACCAAGAGATCTGCACCGTGATGGTCAACAAGAAAGTTGCGAAGGAGGAGGTCATGGGGACTGCATCGTTAAAACGATGGCTCATAGTGGCAGCGTCTCTGCTAGCGTTCAGCGGTACCGCCCAGGTGCTGGCGAACGAAGCACTCGAGAAGCTCATGAAAGATCCGAACTACTGGGTTTCCCCCAGTGGTGACTACTGGAATTGGCGTTATTCGAAGTTGGATCAAATCAACGCTAGCAATGCGCAAAAGCTGCAAGCCGCTTGGACGTTCTCGACCGGTGTGCTGCGCGGCCATGAAGGGGGTCCGCTGGTATTGCCGGCCGCCGCGACCGGTCTGAAGACCGACACGCTGTATATCCATGCTGCGTTTCCCAACAACGTGTTCGCCATCGACCTCGATACGCTGGAGGTGGTGTGGGAATACGTGCCGGTGCAGGACTACGAGCAAACCGTGCCCGTCATGTGCTGCGACACGGTCAATCGGGGTCTCGGTTTTGGCGACGGCAAGATCCTGTTGCAGCAGGCGGACACCACCTTGGTGGCGTTGAACGCGAAGACCGGTGAGAAGGTGTGGTCGGTCAAGAACGGCGATTCCAAGCTGGGTCAGACCAACACCAACGCACCGCATATCATGAAGGACAAGGTCATTACCGGCATGTCCGGCGCCGAATTCGGCGTGCGCTGCTGGATCAACGCCTATGCCTTGAAAGACGGCAAGCGTGTCTGGCGTGCTTACAGCATGGGACCGGATGCGGACATGTTGGTCGATCCTGTCAAGACCACGTCGCTGGGTCAGCCGATTGGCGCCGATTCTTCGTTGAAGACCTGGAAGGGTGACCAATGGAAGATCGGTGGTGGGTCGGTGTGGGGCTGGTGGCCTTACGACAAGGAGCGTAACGCGCTGTATTACGGTACTGGCAACCCCTCGACGTGGAACCCGGTCGTGCGTCCCGGCGACAACAAGTGGTCGATGTCGATCTTCTCGCGCGATGTCGATACCGGTATGGCCCACTGGGTTTACCAGATGACCCCCCACGATGAGTGGGACTACGACGGCATCAACGAAATGATCCTGGTTGACATGAAGGTCAAGGGTCAGGACACCAAAGCCCTCGTGCATTTCGACCGCAATGGCTTTGGCTACACCCTCGACCGCACCAATGGCAACCTGTTGGTTGCCGAGAAATTCGATCCGGCGGTTAACTGGGCCACCCATGTCGACATGAAGACCGGCCGTCCGGAAGTGGTTGCGAAGTACAGCACCCATCACAACGGCGAAGACGTCAACAGCACCAACATCTGCCCGGC
>JANMJF010000469.1:0-4155 GCA_031371245.1 Pseudomonadota bacterium
TTATACGCGGCATATCCGCCTCGGCACCGGCGTGGTGTCGCTGCCCTATCACAACCCGCTGTGGGTCGCCGACCGACTGGCCCTGCTCGACCACCTGACCCGTGGCCGTGTGATGCTGGGCGTCGGGCCCGGCGCGCTCGCCACCGATGCCGCCATGATCGGACTCTCTCCTCACGAGCAGCGCGATGCGCTGGACGTCGATACCGACGTGCTCATGCATCTGCTGAGCAGTGACGAGCCCCTCAGTATCGAGACGCCGCGCTACAAGCTGGTCGATGCGCGGTTGCAACTCGACTTCTATCAAGATCCGCACCCCGACATCGCCGCCGCTGCGGTGGTCTCACCTTCTGGCCCGCGCCTCGCCGGCAAGCACGGCATCGGTCTGATCTCCATCGGTGCGACCATGAAGGCCGGCGTCGATGTGCTCGCCATGCATTGGAATGTGGTCGAGCAGCGCGCCAAAGAATTCGGCAAGCAGGCCAAGCGCGATGACTGGCGGGTGGTCGGGCTCATGCATCTGGCCGACAGCAAGGCCCAGGCCATGGCCGACGTACGGCACGGCATTCGCGAGTTCTGCGACTACCTGCAGCACACCGCTGCGGCGCCGCAGATACAGGTCTCCGGCAATAACATCGACGAATACATCGAATGGGCCATCAGCTCTGGATCAACCGTCATCGGTACCTATGACGAAGCCATCGCCCACATCGAGAATCTGCGTGAACTCTCCCAGGGCGGCTTTGGCTGTTATCTATTGTTCGATCACAATTGGGCGCCATTTGCGGCCAAGAAGCGTCATTACGAAATCTTCGGCAACTTCGTGCTGCCGCATTTCAAAGGCACCAATCGCCGCATGCAACGCAGCGAAGCGGTGCTGCGCGCGGTGCGCGATCCACTGGCAGCGGCTCAGCAGGAAGCCATCGCAGCTTTCACGGCGCGGCATGAGGCGCAGAACAAAGGTAAGAGCGGCGGATAATCCGTTAGCCTGCTGGCGCGTCGCCCATGCTGCCGGCCAAAAAGCAAAGGGCCCAAGCGGGCCCCTTGCCACTGCGCGATCGGGTAAGGCGCGTCCGTCAGCCGGCAGACGCCTGGGCCATTTCGATGTCCTGGTTCAATTGATTCAAACGCAGCAGTTTTCCCGGGGTCGCACCGGTGCACACGCCGTCTTTGAACGTCACCCGGCCGTTGACCATGATCCAGCGATAACCCTCGGCACGCTGCACACGCCGCCACTCGTTGGCAGGAAAGTCGTGGGCAATTTCGTAATCCATTTCCGGCACCCGTTTCAAGTTGGCGAAGTCGTAGACCAGGATGTCGGCCGGCGCGCCTTCACGCAGGAAGCCGCGATCAGTGAAACCCGCAGCCTGCGCCGGCAGATAGCTCAGACGAAAGTGCGCCTGCTCCAGGGTTAACTGACCCGTTTCGCGCACCAGCCAGGTCAGGATCTCAGTAGTGAACGAGCCGCCGGTGAAGAAGCGCGTATGGGCACCACCGTCGGAAAGCCCGGGAATGACATGCTGGTTGCGCACCAGTTCGCCAACCTTGTTTGCATCGGTGCTGCCGATGTCGGCGGTCTTGTAGAGCACCTTCAAGCCACCCGCGACACCGATATCCAACATCGCATCAATGTGATGCTTGCCTTCAGCCTTGGCAATCTCACCCAAGGTGCGGCCGTGGTATTTGGCGAGTTCTGGATGCCCTGGGGTCGCTTCGATGACGATGCCTTCGATGGGACCACCAACACCGGTGGTCGCGAGCGTCGCTTCTTCGGCAATCATGGCCAGGCGGATGGCGGGGTCAGACAGTTTGACGGTGCGCTCTTCCAGCGTACCGACGGTGGCCTTCGCCCAGGCCGGACTCGAATCGTACAGATTCCAGTCTTCGAGCGTGAAGATAAACGGTGCCCGTACGGTCACGGCCTGGCCGTAAACACGCAGGCCGCGTTCAAAGCAGCTGTCGATCCAGGCCATGGTCTCGGTATGCACGTTCTCGTGACCCGGCTCGTCGGACGCGATCAAGGCATTGAACAACACCGGACGACCGGTACGGCGCGCGATCTCTTCAACGAATTCGCGATCCGCATTGCTGGTGTTATTAACGACATCGCCGCCCTTGGCATTGACCAGCTGAATGAAACCGTCGCCGCGCTTACCGAGCAGATCGCTGAACGCCAGCAGCGTTTCGTCAGGCACCAGATCGGTCGGCATCGGCGTGCCGTCGAAATCCGACTGCACAGAATTCTTACCAAAACGTTGGAAGCTGAAGCCCATCATGCCGGCGTCCATCGCTTCACTGATCAGGCGATTCATCTCGCCCTGCTCGTCCGGCGTCGCGGCCCGTCCAGATTTCGCACCTTCCAGTCCGAGCACATAAACCAACAACGGATTGAGCGGCACATAGCTCAACAGATTGACGCCCTTGGGCAGGCGATCAAGGTGATCCATCCATTCCGGCAAAGACTCCCAATCCCAGTCCAGCCCCAGACCTTCGACCATGGTTTCATAGGGGATCTGTTCAGTGCGCGTCATCATCTGTAACAGGCGTTCGCGGTTTTCCTTGCGCGCCGGCGCGAAGCCAAAGCCGCAGTTGCCGATGGCGACCGAGGTGACACCGTGCCAACCGGAAATAGTGCAGTAGGGATCCCAGTGGATCTGGGCGTCGTAATGGGTATGCAGATCGACGAAGCCGGGCGCGACGATCAGCCCATCAGCATCGATCACTTCGGCAGCATCAGCCACATTCACGCGACCGATCTTTGCGATCTTGCCGCCACGGATGGCAATGTCACCCTTAAAGCGCGGCAAACCCGTACCATCGATGATGGTGCCGTTCTTGATTACCGTATCGAACTTGGCCATGTGAAATCTCCCCTTGAACGCGAACGCATGTTGGGGACGGTGTGGGTCCGTCTGGTGATGACATTCACGATGTGTTGTAACGCCGGTTCACCATTGACTTTAGTTCAACACGACGGTTGAAACATCCTGATCGGAAGTGTGTCGCGCGCTGCTGCGCAACATCTGAGCATTGCCTGGCGCATCTACCTACCCTTTTGTGTGGACACCAGCGCACAGCCCGAGCGGCATCGGCGCAAGCGCTTAGAGGTGCACTTCGACTATCTGCGTTTTAGTGCGTCCGCCATGGGATGCCAGCTGACTTGGCCCGTTCCAGGCTTTTGCGCTAACGTGGCCCGCACTGCGCCGATGGCGACGGCTATGAACAAGGGGTGAGCACCATGACTGTCACGAACGCTGTAAGTGGCACGAACATACACGAGATTGCCGACGGTATATTTCGCATCAATACACCGGTCGATGTACTCGGCGGCTTCTCGTTCAATCAATATCTGATCGTCGATCGAGAGCCGCTGTTGTTCCATACCGGGCCACGTCGCATGTTCGGGCTGGTCAGTGAAGCGCTCGCCAGCGTGATGCCCTGCGCGCAGCTGCGTTATGTCGCGTTCTCCCATTTTGAAGCAGACGAATGCGGTGCACTCAACGATTGGTTGGGTGTGGCGCCCGATGCCACGGCGGTATGCAGCCAGCTCGGCGTGATGCTGTCGGTGGACGATACCGCCATACGCCCCGCACTCGGTCTGGCCGATGGCGCGACACTTGAACTCGGCCGCCATACCGTTAAATGGTTGGATACGCCGCATCTGCCCCATGGTTGGGAGACCGGCTATATGATGGAACTTGCAACGCGCACGCTATTTTGTGGCGATCTCTTCACCCAGGGTGGTCGCGGTGAGGCGCCTTTGATCGAGACCGACATACTGGAAGCTAGCGAAGCCTTCAGAGCGCCGCTCGATTATTTCTCTCACACTCGCCACGTGCTGCCGTTAATCGAAAAGCTGGCGGTCGAAGAGCCTGCGATACTCGCATGCATGCATGGCAGTGCCTGGCGTGGCGACGGTGCCGGCTTGCTACGCGCACTTGGCCGGCGTCTGGCCGCCGGCTGACGACGCAACAGCGGCACTCAACTCAACTTGAAGCCTTCATAACCCTTGGCCGCCACCTCGGCGACCTTCTCGCGGAAGGCCGGCGCGCCGCCTGCGTAGAACAGGAAACTGCGCTTCTTGCCCGGCACATTGGTGCCCATGAACCACGAATCGGTCTTGGTGAAGATCATGCCTTCGGTGAGCGACTCCGCGTG
>JANMJF010000199.1:0-1613 GCA_031371245.1 Pseudomonadota bacterium
TAAATACGACCAAACGGCTGCACACCGCTGAACACCAACTCGCCCGTGCCCGCCACCGTCTGCGTGCCGCTAAAACGTAAATCAGTGAAGTTGTTCGTGCTGTTGATATTGACCTTGGCGTTGTTGCTCAAAGTCAGACCGCTCGTCACCGTCACCAGCGACGAATTGGCCACCGTGAAGTCGCTCGCCAGAGTGAGACCATTGAGGATCAAAGCCGAGCCTGAATTCGTGAGGCCACCATTGGGATTGCTGTTGGAGAGAATATTCGCCGTCAGCGTGCCGTTGCTGAAGTTGACGATGCTGGGGGTGTTGAATTGGATATTGCCGCTACCGGCATTGAGACTGGCGCCGACACTGTTTGCGCCGCTGCCGGCGTTGGACAGCAGGATATTGCCACCGCCGCTGACGAGGGCGGCGTTGATAGCGAGCGTCGCCGTGGCGATCGGCCCGCTCGCGCCAGTGTCGCCAGCCGACAGGGAGATGAGACCGCCGTTGGTGGTAATTGCGCTGTTGATGGCGATGTTGCCACCGGCACGCACGGTGAAACTTTGCCCAGGCTTGGTGAATGTCAGCCCGCCCGACAATCCGGCATTGACAGTGAAGTGCCGATTGGCCTGTAGCGTGACGTTGCCATTCAACGCCTCGAGCGCTTCGTCGCTCAAAGTAAAATCATCGAGCGTGGCATTAGTGCCCGTGCCACCAATGTCGTCGCCGAACAGAATAGAACCATCGGCGCCGCCGACTTGATTGTTATTGGTCGTGGTGGTGTCGGTGATGGTGATATCGCGCGGGTCGAGCAGGATGAAACCCGGCTTGCCATGCCAGGCGCCGACATCGACGAAGCCCTGCAGAGCGAGCTTGTCCTTGCCCGACACTTCGACCTGGCCACCATCACCATCGGCGACGCCACCGCGCGCGCTGATCGCGCCGGCGAAACGTGTCTCACGATTCGACCACACCACCACGTCGCCACCTGCACCGTGTTGGCCGGCGCTGGCGGTGATCTGAGCGCCTTTCACGACGGTGGTCTGGTCGGCATTGGTGACTGCGCTTTCTTCACCATGCCAGCCGCCGCCGATCCGCACTTCGCCGCCCGCACCGGCACCACTAGCGTCGATCGCTGCATGCGCCAGCACACCGACGCGTTGACCCGTGACGACTATCCGTCCGCCGTTAGCGTCGAGACCACTCGCATCCAATTTGCCATCGACGAGGGTCGTGCCGGATTGGCTTTCGACGCGGATCTCGCCGCCGCTGGCGCCACGCGCACTGAGCACACCCTCGGCACTCTGGCTGACATCGGCCTGCGCCGACAATACGATGCGCCCGCCGGCGTCGCGCGACAGCGCATTGGCGCTGATGGTGCCGCTGTTCTTGAGGGTGCCGGCGAACACACCGACGGCACCTTGCTCGGCCAGCAATTTGCCGAGATTCAGCACGCGGTCGGTCGGCGCCTGGACCTGGAAGGTCACATCGTCGACATCGAGACTGGTCAGTCGCACACGCTGGCCGGCGGCGAGAATCAACTGACCCTGCTCGACGCGCAAGGTGCCAGCGTTCTCGATGCTGGGCGCGATGAAGACGATTTCGCCGCCGCGCGCGGCTTTGATATA
>JANMJF010000220.1:0-2577 GCA_031371245.1 Pseudomonadota bacterium
CGGCTCGGACAACAAGCGACGGCCTCGCACGAGAGGTCGATGCCCAGGTAGCCCTGATGCCAACCGCGCAGGACAGGCAGTAACGCCCCATTGCCGCAGCCCAAGTCCACCACACGCGCTCCGCCGGGAGCCCTCAGGCGCAGGAAATCCGCTGCTGCGCCGTAGAGCGGGGCGAGCTTCGGATCGTGCAGAAACTCCCACTGGCCATGGGCGTACATGCGGTCCCAGCGCTGCGGATCATTGCGGATGAAGACGTTCATGGCTTCATCGATTTGGTGGCGCAGCCGCGACAAAGGTCGCGTGTCATCGAGGAACTCCATCTGCTCCCAGAATGAAAGCTTCCACGCTAGCGATCCCAGGCCGGCGCCAACGAGGAACGCCAGGGGCGCCGCTGGTTCGATGAGCAGGAGAGCCGTCAACGCCGCGCACCCCACCGCGATCCCGAGCGGCCGCCCGGCCGTGCGCCCAAGCGCCAGCGCCGCGCAGGCCGCGATATGTCCGGCGACGACGACCACGCCAACACCGAAGGGCGCCGCAAGCGCGGCGGTTACGAGGCCGAGGGCTATCGCGAAGGCTGCCCGCATCCCTGCTCGCGCGGCCATGGGACGAGGCAACAGCATGGGCGGTTGGCTTATGTCAGGCTCAAGCAGCGACTGTTGTGGATCTAGACAGCAAACGTTGGCGGTCCAATAGCTTGCTGTTTCCAGGCTCTCTACGCGAATGCCTTGTTCCGCTCTTTGGAGGCGCCTCAGCTTGCGCCAGATCCAACTGGCCTTGAAGTTCTTGTTCATCGCAATGATCAACGCGCTGTTATCGTTCTTCAGGAAACTCAGCGCACGATGGAACATCTGCGCCATAGCCTTTAGAGAGAAGTCATAGAGTACTTCGTTTGAGATTACGACAGCGAATTGCTGAGCAGATTGGTATACCTCAAAGGCCAGGCCAGCGACTCCAATCGGCGTAGGTGCGATCGATGGCGACGCGGCCATCGCGGATAGTCAGTACGGCGATGAAGGGCACGCTCCACTCGGCCCCGCGATCGGGGTCGCGCAGTTCGGCTTCGACGCAGGCCGTGTCACCGGTAATGTGAGTACGGATGATGTCGAGACGACGGTGTGGCGCCTGGGCGAGCACCGCGTCTTCGGCTTTCTGCAGGTTGGCATGGCCTTCGAGCATGCCCAAACCCTTGGGGTAAACCTGGCAGTCCGGCGCATAGCATTCCAGCACCATGCGCGTGACGTCGTCGTTGTAATAGGTCGCCCAGCGCTCGACCAGGGCCTGGGTGGATTGTGCAGTGTTCATCGCTCTGCCCCTCGATTGATTGATGTCAGCCGATCGCGCGATCCTGGTTCGCCCAGAACGGCGCGCGCAATTCCCGCTTCGCTATCTTGCCGCTGCCGGTCATCGGAAAGGCGGCATAGAACTCAACGCTCTTCGGTAGTTTATAACTGGCCAGGTGCGCTCGGCAGTAGGCGAGCAAGTCCTCGGCGCTGAGTTGCTGGCCGATCTTCAACACCACGCAAGCTTTTACCGCTTCGCCCCAGCGCGCGTCCGGCACACCGATCACAGCCACCACGGCGACGGCTGGATGGGTCGATATCACCGACTCGATTTCGGTTGAATAGATGTTCTCACCGCCAGAGACGATCATGTCTTTCAGACGGTCGTGTATGTAATAGAGCCCCTCTTCATCGCGGATCGCGATATCACCGCTCTTGTACCAGCCGTGCTGGAACACCTCGGCCGTGACTTCCGGCTTTTTCCAATAACCGCTGGCCAGCGCGGGCGAACGCACCCATAGCTCGCCCGGTTGGCCATCGGCCACGTCCTGTCCGGCCTCGTCGACAATGCGCAACGCGATCAAGGGCAAGGGCCGCCCACAAGCCTTGAGTTTGTCTTGCCGTTCGAGATCGTGTTCGGTGGGACGCAGCAAGGTGACCGCACCGGAGGTCTCGGTCGCGCCGTAGAACTGCATGAACTCGCAAGGCATGGCCTGCAGGGCGCGCTTGATCAGGCCGAGCGCGATCGGCGAACCGGCGTACATCACCAGACGCAAGGACGAAAAATCGGCACCGGTCGCGTGCGGATGATCGAGCAGCATCTGGATCATGGCGGGCGCGAAGGCGGTGATGGTCGGCTTGAGGGTCGATATCGACTGCAAGGCCGCACCCGGCTCGAATTGCCGCTCAATCACCACCGCCATACCGTTATACATCGATTGTAGGGACAGGCCGATGGCGAGCAGATGGAAGTTCGGTAAGGCGACTAGGAAGCGATCTTCGGCCCGCCATTCGAAGGCCGGCTCAAAGTGTTCGCACAGGCGCATGTGATTGAAGTTGTCGTGAGTGATGACCACGCCCTTGGGCTCGCCGGTGGTGCCCGAGGTGTAGAGCTGGATGGCGCCAGCTTCCATCGCCACGGTCGGCAAAGCACGGCCCGGAAGATCCGCCAGCCAGCGGCGCAGTGGGTCGTCCTCGCCGCGTGAACGGTCGACTTCCTGCGTGCGGAAAGCGAGCCCGGTGGCCTTGACCATGGCCGCCCACAGCGTCGCGAATTCCGGTTCGACGAAAGCCAGGC
>JANMJF010000314.1:0-9427 GCA_031371245.1 Pseudomonadota bacterium
ACCGCCATCAATGCCGCTATGACAACCACCGGCAAGGCCATTATGTTTACCGCTACCATTATGCTGATCGGCATCCTGCCCTGGTATTTTCTCTCGGATCTGAAATTCATGGCGGACATGGGCATCCTGCTGGTAGCGGTGATGCTGATCAATATGCTGTTGTCATTAATCGTGTTGCCGCTACTGCTGTGGTTTTTCGAGCCGAAGTTCATGAAGCGCACCGACTTGATGGTGAGCGAGAGCATTGATCTCACGCAATTCGCCGCCACAGTCGACGCAGTGTAAAGCCACGATCAATTACCCGAGGTACACACCCGATGACCGCCAAGCTCGATGTCATGACTCTGATCGATCCGGAAGTGGCCGAGGCCCTGGTGGCACTCGATCTGCGGCTCGGGGATTTATCGGACGCACGCTTGCTGAGCATCCGCGAACGGCTCGCCGCGGTGCCGTTGCCGCCGCTGTCGGATGCTGTTGAACGCCGTGATCACGCCGTGCCGGAACGGCCACCCGTCAGTGTGCGCGTGCATCGCGAAAAGAGCGCCAGCGGCCAACGGCCTTGTATTTATTGGATGCATGGCGGCGGCCTGATTCTCGGCAGCAATATCGGTGATGACCCGCGCTTCGACCGCTGGTGCCCGCGACTGGGCTGTGTGGGCGTGTCCGTGGACTACGCGCTCGCGCCGGAAGCGAAATATCCTGGCCCGCTCGAGGATTGTTACGCCGGCCTGAAGTGGCTGCACGCCCATGCCCAAGAACTTGGCATCGACGCTACCCGCATCGGCATCGGTGGCGCGAGTGCCGGTGCAGGTCTTGCGGCCGGGCTGGCGCTGCTGGTGCGGGATCGCGGCGAGATGCCGCTCGCTTTCCAGGCGCTGATCTATCCGATGATCGACGACCGTCAGATCACGGTCTCCAGCGGCTGGAACGATCCGGTCTGGCCGCCGAACGCGAACCGCTATGGCTGGGATAGCTACCTCGGTGATTTGAACAAGGACGAGGTGCCCCATTATGCCGCCGCCGCGCGCGCAACCGATCTGCGTGGTCTACCGCCGACCTATATCTCGGTCGGCGCACTCGATGGCTTCGCCGACGAGGATATCGATTACGCCAACCGCCTGCGCCATGCCGGCGTGCCGGTCGAGCTGCATGTTTACCCCGGCGCCCCCCACGGCTTCGATGGCCTGACACCCGGTACCGCTATCGCCAAACGTGCCAATCGCGATATCGCCGAATGGCTGACCGTTCAATTGCAAGGGTAGCCGATGCGCGCGTTTGAACCAGGTCAGGCTAGCTAAACGCCTCCGGCTTTGCCGGGTGATGGTTACTCACAATCATGGACGCTCGACGCGCCGATCGGTATGTCGCTTTGCCAGCTTGATGAACTCGCCATCGAAGGTTTTGAGGCAGTTATGATCCTGCGTCGTCGCTAGATGGAAAGCATCACCGAAATCGAAACCGGCTTCATGCCATTCGATAATCTGGGCAATCATGCGAGCATTACCGACATGCACATTCGCCAGTCCGAGTATGTTTCGCAGCGCCTGGCAGACATCCGCAGGAGATAATTCGAATGCAGCCCGTAATACCCACTCGGTTTCCAGCAGCACCGAGTCGGGGATGAAAATGTTTTCGTCGGCGAACAACTTCCTACTGGCATTGTATTGTGCGGTATCGTCGGCGGTCAGCAGGCGCACCAGGATGTTGGTGTCAATTGCGACCACGCCACTTCGCCCGCATATCCTTCACTAGTGCACTCTTAATATCGGCGTCGGTCTTAGTGGCCGAGCGACATCTCAACATGCCCGCGACTTGCGCAAGTTCGGTCGCCGGAAACGGATCCTTTGGCTTGAGCAGTACGCCATCGCCGGTATCGATTGCCATGAGTTCGAGTCCGGCTTCCCAGTGGTGCGAATCCCGCAGTGCCTTGGGTATGATCACTTGCCCTTTGCTGGATAGCTTGGTGGTTTCCATGGGCCCATCATCATGTAAGACAGGGGTAAGACTAACTGCAGGTCTAACCGACGTCAACAAAGGGCGGGCCACTGTTCTGTGGGTCCGAATTCATTCGGACATTCGGCCGCTGGCTAACCGCCGCGAGTGACGACAAATTCGTGCGTGCCGGTCGCGCTAGGCGAGCACAATGCCAGCGACCCGCAGCGTGCGGCCGACCCATTCTTCGCTCTGCAATCGCGCGATCAGGCGCGCTTCTTCGCTACTCGCGAGCACGCGTTGCCCGTTGGGTGTATCGAGCAAGGCCACGCCACGTGGCGACTGACCGCGGCCATGGAGCACGGTATAGCCCGCGACTTTGGCCTCGCCATGGAAGCTGTCCAAGACCTCGACTGTGGTGAGCGCGGCGGCGACTTCGCCGCTGACATCGGCGTGCACGAAGGCGCTCGTGGCGGGCGCCATCGACCATAGACCGAAACCTTGTTTCGTCAATACGCCGGACACGCTGCCAACCAGTGCGAGACCCTGCCCGCGAGCGCGTAGCAGCTCGGCGGCGCGTGCCGTGGCTTGCAATACATAGTTGTTATAGGGGCCACCGGCAAAGGGCATGCCGCCCGTGACCGTGAGATCGCGCGCTAGTGGTAACGCTAGCGCCTCGGCATAGGTTTCGACCGCTATCGGAAAACAACTGTAAAGCTCGACCAGATCGACTTCGTCGGCGGCGACACCGGCGCCATTGAGGGCGGCCTGGGCGGCGATGCGTGCGCCCGGGCAGCGCGACAGATCGGCGCGTGCGCAGACCGGCACCATGTGATTCGATTCGCTGCTGGCCAGCGCGTATATCCAGCGTGAGCGAGGAATGCCCAGCGCTTCGGCGCGTGCCGCCGAGCACAACAGCAGGGCGGCGGCCTGATCGACATTCCAGGTCGAGACATGCAAGCGGGTGTAGGGAAAGGCCTGCATGGGATTATGCGGAGCGGCATCGCGGATCTGTGCAGCGCTATAGGGCTGGCGATGCCAGGCATGGGGATTGGCCGCAGCAATCGCACTGAAGCGTGCGTAAAGCGTGGCCAGACGATCGCGATGGTCGCTGACCGACCAGCCCTGTCGCGCGCGATAGGCGCTTTCCATTATCGCGTACAGACCGACCGGCATCTTGAGCCCAGCGCGCAGTTCTACTGCGTGGCGTAGCTCGTCTTTGGGTGCGATGAAGACATCAGGATCGTTGTGCTGCTCGCGGTCCTGCAACTCGATACCGGCCAACTGTGCGCGCAACAAGCGATAGCCAGCATCGGCACCGGTCACGAGCGTGGTATGGGCTTCACCGCGCGCGATACGCCCGCACGCTTCGCCGAGCAAGGTCTGTTGCAGGACACCGACGCTGCTCAGTACCGTGGTGGCATGGTGCGCGCCGATGTGCTCGGCGATCGCGCCGGCCGGATTGCGATACGTCCAACGGCCGCGCGGTACGGCGATATATTGCGCATCGGCCAGCGCTGCGGGCGCGCCAGCGTCGTGTCCGGCCGCTTGCACTGCTGCCAGCATCAGATCCAGCGGTTCAAGCGCTTGGTGTGCATCTTCCTCGCGCCGCGTGGCGAGGCCGATGCCGACCAGCACGGGCGTGCGATCGGGATTCGTCATGAGAGCGCTGCCTCGCTCAACTGCGTGCCGTCGATGCGCATCGAGCGGCCGACGTATTCCTCGTTTTCAAGTCGCGCGATCAGCTGCGGATCTTCGCTGCTGGTCAGCACACGCTGGCCGCTCGGTGTATCGACCAGGGCCACTGCGCGTGGTGTTCGAGCTCGGCCCTGGAGCACGGTGTACCCGGCCAGCGTCGCCACCCCACCGGAGTCATCGAGGACCGGCACGGTCTTGGCCAGCGCAGCGACCGCAGTGCTGACGTCCGCATGCACGAAACCCTGCGCATTCGGCCGCGCTGACCACAGGCCGAAGCCCTGCTTGGTCAGCATGCCCGATACGCTGATGATGAGTGCTGTACCGTGGCCCCGACTGCGTAACAGTTCGGCAGCGCGACAGCTAGCCTGCAAGACGTAGTTATTGAACGGGCCACCGGCAAAGGCCATGCCGCCGGTGATGGTAAGCGCACGCTGTGCGTTGACGTTCAGCGCTTCGGCATAGCTTTCAACCGCGATCGGGAAGCAGCTATAGAGCTCGAGCAGGTCGATTTCTTCTATGGTGAGCCCGCCGGCATCGAGCGCCGCCTGGCCAGCGATCTGCGCGCCGATGCAACGGCTCAGCTCGGCACGTGCGCTGACGGTCGTCATGTGATTGGACTGGGTGCTGGCCAGCGGATAGATCCATTTATCGCGCGCGATGCCAAGTTCCAGCGCCCGCGCCTCGGAACAGAACAAGAGCGCGGCGGCCTGGTCGACGTTCCAGGTCGAACAGTGGGCGCGGGTATAGGGAAAGGCCTGCATGGGATTGTGTGCGGTGGCTTCGCGTATGTCGACGGCGCTCAGTGTCGTGCGTTGCCAGGCGTGGGGATTGGCAGCGGCGATGGTGGCGAAATCTCCATACAAGGCCGCTAGGAGATCGCGATGTTCGCCCACCGACCAACCGTGACGGGCGCGAAAGGCGCTCTCCATGATCGCGTAGAGACCGACTGGCATGTCGAAACCGGCGCGCGTTTCAACCGCGTGAAACAAGTCGTCCTTGGGCGCGAGGTAATGATCGGGCTCGTCGTCCTGCTCACGTTCGGGCGGTGTAAGCCCGGCGAGCTGGGCACGCAGTAAGCGATACCCTGCATCGGCGCCGGCTATCAAGGTGGTGTGTGCCTCGCCCCGTGCGATGCGGGCGCAGGCCTCTCCCATCAAGCTCTGTTGCAGCACGCCGACGCTGGCCAGCACCGTGGTGGCATGCCGAGCGCCGTTGTCGACGGCTATCGCGCCGGCCGGTTTGCGATAGCTCCAGCGGCCGCGCGGCACGCCGATATATTGCGTGCCGGGCAGCAGCGCGGCGTGGCCAGCGTCGCGACCGGCGGCCTGCACCGCGGCGAGCATCAGATCCATCGGTTCCAGGGCCGCCGTCCAGTCTTCTTCGCGACGGCCGGCGGTGCCTATGCCGACCAGAACCGGCGTGAGATGTGATGGGTGGCTCATCTAACTATGTGTACCTGTTCTAGAAACGGCGAACTCACGGGGGCTGCACCGGTCCGCTGCAATAGGGTTGCGGGTCATCATACGTTAGACTTTTTCATGCTCTAAGCGCTAAGCCCGCCGCCGCGATCTACTCCCGACCACCGATAGCCCTGTGAGTCCACCATGGCCACTTTTGTCCCCTACGCGCCGACGACGACCATCACCCGCGCGATGTTCAATTTCGATGCTGTGGGTGCCACCAACTACACCTATAGCGGTCCAATTCGAGTCTCGGTGTCCGATTCCTTTACCGCCGACGAACAGGCCGCCCTGCACTTCGACGCCGAAATTTTTACCAAAGGCGCGGCAGGCGCGGCCGAAGTGGTGTGGGCGCCTACCACACTGACGCACATCGGACAGACCCTGACCCTCATCCAGCAGTTCGTGAACGTCGACTTTCAATGGCAGGGTGACATCGACACCCTCGCTGGCAATAGTGTCGTCAACCCAGCGGCGATCGGCGCTGCTGACCTGGCGGATATCAATATCTCACTCATCACGCGCGGCGATACCGGCTGGGTCGGGTTGGCGGGTGGTAACACCGACGAAGGCCTGGGTTATGCCGGCGCCGCCGGCGATGTCTTCGTCAATGAGAGTTTTCTAAGCGAAACTAGCTTTGATGTCGGCACGCCGAGCCGCACCACCCTCATGCACGAACTACTGCACTCGCTGGGGCTCTCCCATCCCCACAGCGATTACATCAACGGCGTGCCGGAAATTACTACAGACTACGCGGCTACACGCACTTTAGGTTTCGACAAGCTCGGCTTTCACACCACGACCGCAGCAGACATGTACAAAGAATATTTCAGCATCATGTCCTATGCCGATAACAGCCCGTTCGATGAGCCGCACACGCCCATGATCCTCGACGTCATCGCCCTGCAGCAGGCCTACGGGGAGGGCACGGGCACCCAAACTGCGGGGGACAACACCATCAGCGCCGGTAATTCCGGCTACCGGGTCTACTTCGACAAAGGTGGTGTCGACACTATCGATCTTTCGTTGTACAAGACCGGCGTGTATCTGCACATGGGCGTGACTATCACCGGCGCCGCCCATCTGGTCGGTGTGGCGATGAGTACGGAGGACGCGCTCAGACTCAGTGATGCCGCTGGCGGCCCACAGAATTTGCGTTGGTTCTATGGCGAGTACGAAAACGCCACGGGCTCAGCGGCTGCCGACAGACTGATCGGTAATAGTCTAGCCAACCACATCTCAGGCTTAGCCGGCGCAGACAAAATCTATGGTGGTAGGGGTAACGATGTGCTGGTTGGCGGTGCTGGCTCGGATCTGCTTGCGGGTGGCGCGGGTGGCGACATTCTCAGTGGCGCAGCGGGTAATGACGCTTTGACGGGCGGCGCCGGCAGTGACAAGTTGAGCGGCGGTACCGGCAAGGATATTTTTCTGTTCGATAAATATTCCTTCAGCGGCAGCGATCGGATTCTCGATTTCCGTGCCGTAGACGACACCATCAAGCTCGAGAATGCGCTGTTTTCGAAACTGCCGATCAGTGGTGTATTGGCGGCGGACAATTACCGCGAAAGCAGCACCGGCCTCGCCCACGATGGCAACGATTTCATTCTCTATAACACCCGTAGCGGTGGACTGTTCTATGACGCCGATGGTAACGGTGCCGGCCACGCCATCCATTTCGCCACCCTCTACGACGGCCATGGCGGTCATCCCAGCGCCAGTGCGCTGGCACCATTGGACTTTGTGATCGTGTGATGCAGGCGGGGTGGGCCGCAGTGACTCACCCTACACCCGGCAGGGTGTCGCTCCCGCCTGCTGCCTTCGCGACGTCCATCTGCGAACCAGTTGCCGCCGCTCCGCTTGACAATTTCGCCAAACGTACTCGACTATGCCATTGCGGTGCTGCGCTGCGAAAAACGCCAGTTCTGAGGTTCGCCAACCGCGTGCTTCCCAGCCGGCTTAAGGCCGGAATACGAGAGAGAGAATAATGACATGACAAAGCCTACCAAACTGTTCCCTATGGGCGCTCCTCAGGCCACGCGGTTCGCGCAGACGACAGATCTGCGTTTGTACCAAGCAGGAGTACCGTTTAAGGAAGACGATGCGAGAAAGCTGCCCGCGAGCAAGATCCGTCCGGTCAGCAAAGTGCAGCTTTTTTTTCCACCGATGGTTTTCTCCAGGTACCAATCGCGTCAGACCGCACTGTTTCCGCTCGGCCTCGGTTACATCGCTTCAGCGTTGGAGGGTCAGGGTCTTGAGATCGATCTAGTGGATTGCCCGAGCGAGGGTTACGACACCATGATCGACATCGGCAAAGATCGCTTCGTCTATGGCTTAACCGCGACCGAGATTCGCGAGCGAATCGAGCGCTTCAGACCTGAAGCGATTGGGATCTCCTGCCTCTTCTCGACGCTCGAGAAGCGCATGGCGATGGTTGCTCAAATCGCGAAAGAGGTCGACCCGGACATCGTCGTTTTCGTCGGCGGTCCGCACGTGTCTGCGTTCTTCAAGCGCATCATCAAAGATCCCGCGATCGACTATTGCGTCATTGCCGAAGGCGAGCACACCACCGTTGATCTGGTCCGCGCATTGAACGGCAAGCGCGAGCTCACGGATGTCGATGCCCTTTGTTACCGTGACGGCACCAACACCATCGTTCAACCTCGAACCGGTTGGATCACCGATTTGGACACGCTGGCGTTTCCAGCGCGACACATCATCGATTTCGAGCGATATTTCGGCATTGGTAAAGTCCAAGGCGTGAGGTTGGATGGTGACGACGATTTGCGCCTCGCTCAAATGACCACCTCGCGTGGATGTCCGTTTCAATGTACGTACTGTGCGAAGAACGTTACGTGGGGAACCCGCTACCGAACGCGCAGTACGAAGAATGTCCTGGACGAGATTGAGCACCTAGTCGAGCGGTATGGCGTGCAAAGAATCGCGTTTCAGGACGACAATTTCACTGCAGATATGGCCCGCGCTGGGGAGATTTGCGACGGTATTGTCGAGCGCAAGTTGGATATCACTTGGGAAGCCCATAACGGACTCGGGGTGAACTACCTCAGCCCCGATCTTCTCGATAAGATGAAAGCGAGTGGTTGCGTCAGCTTCACGATTGCAGTTGAGTCAGCGAGCGACGCGACATTGGCGCGAGTCGCCAAACCTAACTATATCAAGTACGCACCCCCGATCGTAAAGAAAGCCAAAGAGCTCGGCATTGAGGTGCGAGGATTTTTCATGATCGGATTCCCGGGTGAGACCATCGACGAAGTGTGGTCGACGGTCGCCTATGCGCGCGAGTTGGATTTGGCTGTGACTGCCTTCGCGCTCGTGACACCACTGCCCGGCACGAAGCTTTACCACGAGTGCGTGCAAGCAGGCATGATCGACGAGACCAACATCGACTTCGAAGATTTCAGCTTTGGTGCCTTTGACCTGCAGCTTTCACACGTCCCCGTTCCCGAACTAAAGGTCATTCGCAAGATCGAATGGTTGAAGACCATCCTCGTGGACCGCAACGACGCTTTCAAGCACGATGTCAACATGCGGCGTGAGGACGTGCTCGAAGAACTCGGCAACGGCGTCAAGCTGTTCCCCAGCAACGTTGCTATGCGTAAGCTCTTCAATGATGCAACCGCTTACTACGCCTCTTCGGCAACCGCATGAAGAGGCAGTGATTTACGCCTGTGAGTTAAAGCTTGTGCCGAGAGCTCGGCTGCAATATCAAGCACGTATTCCGGCTTGCCGGTGCGTGCCTTGGCCATGCTTCGCTGGCCCATCCTGGGCCATTTCCAGCGCGATTTTGCGTCCGCTGACCTCGCCCGCACCGGCCAATGCCTTGCGCGCGACCAGCTTCTCCGCCGCCGACAACCACAGCAGGTAATAGCTGCTACCGTCATCTTCGGCGCCGGCGGCCTTGATTTCCGTACTCAAGGCGGCGGCCCATTCGACCCAGGTGAAATGACCTTGCTGGTACAGATGCACCACCAGCGCGAAGGCTTTGGCCTCCCACGGAAAGTTGAAGACGATGTCGTGCTCGGCGTTGGTTGGAACACCAGGTATTTCGCCCACCGTTGGAACGGGTGTGGTAGCGCTCATGCCGGCATCAGGTAATCGTCGAATAAATCGACGTAGACCGAGTCATTGCGCGACGCTTTTGGTCCCCACAGTTCCTGAGCGCTGAAGTAGACGCTGTAACAATGCTGCGGTTTCTCGCCTTTGCCATGGGCATGGGTGTCGGGAAACAGGAACACGCCGTGGTCACGGTCTATGCAGCCGAGCTTGTCGCGACAGTAACGTGGCAGACGGGTGTGACCGCTGGGATTCATATTCTTGAC
>JANMJF010000324.1:0-3182 GCA_031371245.1 Pseudomonadota bacterium
GGTCCATGCAGAAGTCGATGTCGAAATCTGGCATCGAAACCCGCTCGGGATTCAGGAAACGCTCGAACAGCAGATCGTATTCGAGCGGGTCGAGTTCGGTAATGCCGAGCGCAAATGCCGCCAGCGAGCCGGCGCCGGAACCACGCCCAGGTCCGACCGGGATCTCGTGTTGTTTGGCCCATTCAATGAAGTCGGCAACGATGAGGAAATAGCCCGAAAAGCCCATCTTGATGATGACTTCGATCTCGCTGTCGAGGCGCCGCTGATAGGTGTCGATGCGCTCGCTGTCGTCGCGTGCGCCGCGTATGGCGCCGGTCGCGAAGCGCTGCTCAAGCCCGAGCGCGCTTTTCTCACGCATCAAGGTGTCGACATGCATGCCCTCGCCGACCGGATATTCGGGCAGATGGTAGGTGCCGAACTCGAGTTCGAGATTGCAACGAATAGCGATATTGACTGAATTGGCCAGCGCGTCGGGAAGATCGGCGAACAACTCGCACATCTCGTCTTCACTTTTCAGATACTGACTGGGCGAGTAGTCACGCGGGCGACGCGGATCGGCGATGGTGCGGCCATGGTGGATGCACACTCGCGCTTCGTGGGCGTCGAACTCCTGGGCGTGGAGAAAGCGCACGTCATTGGTGGCCACCACCGGCGTGCCGGTCGCCACCGCACATTCCAGTACGGCATCGGTATAGCGCTCTTCCCGCTCGCGTCCGGTACGCATGATTTCGACGTAGTAACGATCGGCAAACAGGCCGCGCCAAAAAACCATGCGCTGTTTGATCTGATCGAGCTTGCCCTCGTTGGCCAGGCGCCCCAGATCACCGCTCGGCCCACCCGACAAGGCCAACAGTCCACGCACTGCGTCGGCATGCAGCCAGCTCTCCTCGATGCCCGCGATACCACCATGCTGGCCGCAGCGATAGGCCATAGTCAGCAACTGACTCAGATTTCTATAACCGTCGCGGTTCTGGCACAGCAGGACCATGCGAAAACGCTCTGTGACGCCGGCCGCCGGCGTCACCCATACCTCCAGGCCGATGATGGGCTTGATACCGGCTTCCTGCGCGGCACGATAAAACTTCGGTAGTGCGAACACATTGCTCTGATCGGTCAACGCCACCGCCGGCATGCCCAATTCCTTGCAGCGCTCGGCGAGGTCATCGACACGCACGATGCCATCGACGATGGAATACTCGCTATGCACATGCAGATGAATGAAACGCGGCGTGTTCACCAGCCGCCCTGCGCCACCAGCACGCGACGTACAGGCGCGAAGCTGGTGCGATGCACGCGACTCGCACCACAGCGTTGCAGCGCCGCGACGTGCGCGGCCGTCGGATAACCTTTGTGGCGCGCAAAGCCGTATTCGGGGTAGTCGCGATCGAGTTCAAGCATGATGCGGTCGCGTGTGACCTTGGCGATGATCGAGGCCGCACTGATGGCGGCGACGGTGGCATCGCCAGCGACTATCGCCGTCGCTGGGCACGGCAAGGGCGGACAATGCAGACCATCTATCAGCACCTCGTGCGGTGCGATGGGCAGGGCCGCCACTGCGCGTTGCATGGCGAGTAGCGTGGCCTGGAAGATATTGAGCCTGTCTATCTCTTCGACGTCGGCACGCCCCACGCCCACCGCTAGCGCGTCGCGCGTGATGAGCAGGAACAGGCCGTCGCGCTGGCGCGCGCTCTTGCGTTTGGAGTCGCCCAGTCCGGCGATGGCGATAGCACCGAGGATCACGGCAGCGGCAACCACCGGCCCGGCCAATGGGCCACGTCCGGCTTCGTCGACACCCGCCACCCGCAGCGCCGCATGACGAGCTGTGTTAGTCATGGCGCACGACACATTTCTAACACCGCTTGGGCAGCGCGCGCGGCCGCCCCCACGCGCAAGGTTTCGTGCAAGCCACGGGCACGCGCTACGTAGCGCTCACGGCGCGGTGCATCGTCCAGCCAAGCAGCCAGCGCAACGCAGATCGCGCTCGGCGTCAGTGCCTCCTGGATCAATTCCGGCACCAGTGAGTCGGCGGCCAGAATGTTCGGCAGAGCGATGCGTGGGATGGAAATCATGCGACGAATTATATGGTAGGAGAGCGGGGCCAAACGGTAGCCGACCACCATCGGCGCGCGGCATAGCAACGCTTCGAGGGTGGCTGTGCCGGAGGCCACCAGCGCGACGTCGGCGGCGCTCAACAGCTGGCGTGCTTGTTCATGGCAATAGTCGACTGCCAATCCTGGCGCGGCCGTGTTAATGGCCCGACGCAAACGCTCGACCTGGCCGGCGTGGGCGGCACAGGCGATTACCGCGAGTGGGCCACGCTCACGCTGTAGTGCGGCCACTCCACGCGCAAAGGCCGGCGCGAGACGGTCAATCTCCTGGCCACGGCTGCCTGGCAGGACCGCCACCACGGGCAGGCCGGGTGCGATGCCGAGGGCGGCACGGGCCACGGCACGGTCGGGATCGAGGGGCAAGATGTCGGCGAGTGGATGGCCAACGAAGCGGCAGTCCACCCCATGCCCGGCGAAGAATGCGGGCTCGAAGGGCAGTAGGGCCAGCAAGCGATCGACCGCCGCGCCCAAACGACGAGCGCGGCCAGGGCGCCAGGCCCAGGCCTGCGGACACACGTAGTGCACGGTGGGCACACCGGCCAACTTGAGACGCCGCGCGAGTCCCAGATTGAAATCCGGCACGTCGATACCGACAAACACATCGGGTCGTTGGCCGAGCAGCGCCGTCGCAAGCTCAGCACGCAAGCGGCGCAGGCGCGGATAGGCGCGCAAAACTTCGACCACACCCATCATGGAAAGCTGGTCGATATTTGCGAGCGCATGGCAGCCGGCGGCCAACATGGCCGGCCCGGCCATGCCGCTGAATCGCGCAGCGGGCAGCCGCGCACGCAGCGCATGGATCAACTCAGCACCGAGGATGTCGCCGGAGGCCTCACCGGCAACAATCGCGATATGGGGATTGGACACGTTCGCCACGCTGTCAGCGGCGACGATGTATCAGCGCACGATGCCGCGCACCGAGGAACGCACGAAATCCAGCAGCCGCGCGACCTCGGGGAAAGCGTCACGCTCGGCTTCGAGCAGCTTGAGCGCGGCTTCCAGCGAGTTGCCCTGCCGATACAACGTGCGATAAGCGCGCTTGAGTGCCGCGATCGATTCGACACTGAAGCCGCG
>JANMJF010000345.1:0-3945 GCA_031371245.1 Pseudomonadota bacterium
CCCACGCCGACCGCCGCGCCATTGATGGCGGCGATCACCGGCTTGCGTGATTCATAAATGCGCAAGGTCAGCAGGCCGCCGCCGTCGCGATGGGTGTCGGCCGTGCGCTCGCCACGGGCGGCATGATCGAAGCTGCCCGCACCGGCCGACAGATCGGCGCCCGCGCAGAAGCCGCGTCCCGCGCCCGTCACGATGATCACCCGCACTTCGTCATCGGCATCGGCGCGATCGAAGGCGTCGATTAGCTCACGCAACATGGTGTGCGTGAAGGCATTGAGTTTGTCGGGACGGTTCAAAGTCAGGGTCAGGATGCCCTGGTCGACGGTGTAGAGAATTTGGTCGTAGTTCATGAAGAGAGCGGGTTCCCAATGGGCGAGTTTGATTTCAAGTGACTACCGAAGACCCGGACGAGTCCGAGCCTTCGATAGCTCATGAACTCAGGACACAAAGCGCCCCAGCATCAAATCTTCAACGGTAGTGGTCGTCAACACGTTCAGATCCTTGTCGAGCACGTCGAACAGCCGCCCGTCGTCGGACTGCATGCTGAACAACACTACCGTGCCCTGCGCACCGCCATACTCCATGTGCAGATCGCCGCCGTTATTGCGCGCGAAATGACCGGCCTGACGGACCTTGTGCACAGTTTCCGTGGCGCTGGTTTCGACCACGTGATGTTCACCTTCCAGCACCAGGGTCGTGGTGGCACCGATATGACGGTGGTAGTGGCAATAGGATTCGGGCTCCCACTTCACCAGGAAGTCGACGCGACCTGCGGCGATGTCGCCGCCCAGTACCGCGATCCAGTAGTCGATAGGAAAATCGAAATTCGGGCCGCCGAGAAGATGGTGCCAGTTGATGTCATCGGTCTTGAAACCGGACAAGGTCGAAGTTGGAACAGCTTGTAGTTTGGCCATGTTGAACACTCCTTGGTGAGTCGCTGCGATTGTACGGTGCGGTCTTGGGTTTCGTGAAGGTGGGCATTGGTTACCCCCAAATGCCGTGGCAACATTCTTGCGCCGCGTCCCGCGCAGGGCTTTCTGGTAGCTGCGGCTGGCTTCGCTCATGAACACGTTGGAGGTGTCGAGGATGTGCTGGGTTGAACGAGAATTGTCTTCGAGTGACTTACGCGTGTTTTACGGCGCACAGCACCACGGCCGAATAGGCGATGACCACACCGTCGGCCTCGCGGCGTCCATGCATACCGAGACGGTCGTCATCGATACCGGCGTCGATAGAAGCGAGCAGAGCGGCGCGATCGTCGTCCGCCGGAAAAGACGCCGCGACCAGATCGGCGGCGCGATAGGGCACACGGAACAGGGTTTCGCTGACGGCACCGAGCGTGGGGTGATTGAACAGCGCGCGCAGTTCATGCAGGCGACGGAATTCGACTGTCGACGGATCGCGCCAGCGCTCCATGGCATTGAAGGCCGCCGCTTTGGCGTCGTCATCGGCGGCGATCCCGTCGCACACCATCACTCGTGCAGCGGGTGCCGCGACGCGCAGCATCTCGGCGAAGGCGGCGACGATATCCTGCAGGTGATGAAAGGCGAAGCGGTTGGTGACGATGTCAAAATCGCCGTCAGTGAAGGGCAAGGCGTAGGCGCTGCTCGCCTGCCAGGTAACATTGCGCAGTCCTTTTTCTGCTTCAAGGGCGCGCGCTTGTTCGAGCATGGCCGGTGTTGCGTCGACACCGACAGCCGCAGCGACATGGGGCGCGAAGGCCGCCACCACCGTGCCGGGGCCGCAGGCGATATCGAGCAGGCGATCGCTACTACATGGCTGCGCCGCTTCGATCATCAGCATATGGATGGCGTCGTTGTGTAACTCAGGTGCGGCGGCGAACATCGCCGCCTGGCGTGTGAATTGATCACGAATGGTGGCGTCGTGGCAGGTGCTCGCGGAGGGCTGAGTCATGGTCTGAGCCTGGCTAATGAATTGGGTTGGCGTGCTGGAAGGAATGTCCGACTGAAGTCGGATTCACAGTCGTAACAGGGCGCGTGCACCCGCCGGATATCGGGCTGGTATTGCTGCATACGCCATCCTCTCGCCAATCCGCCCCGGCCGCCAGCAGGCGGATGATCCGCCCAGCGGGATCTAATACCATGCCACCAACGTCCAAATCCAAGGCATTTTGCCGAGAGGTTCCCATCATGACCGAAGCCGTTATCGTTGCCACTGCCCGTACCCCGCTGTGCAAGAGCTGGCGGGGCGCTTTCAATATGACCCATGGCGCGACCCTCGGTGGTCACGTTGCCAAGGCGGCGCTGGAACGCGCCGGTGTCGAGGCTGGTGAAGTCGAAGACGTGATCATGGGTTGCGCCAATCCCGAAGGTGCGACCGGCTGGAACATCGCACGCCAAGTCGCGTTGCGCGCCGGCATGCCGGTCAGTGTGTCGGGTATGACCGTCAACCGCTTCTGCTCGTCGGGTCTGCAGACCGTCGCCCTTGCCGCGCAGCGCATCATGGCCGGTGAAGGCGAGGTGTTTGTGGCCGGTGGCGTTGAATCGATCTCCTGCGTGCAGAACGAAATGAACCAGCACATGTTCGTCGAGCAGTGGCTGGAGCAGAACAAGCCGGCCGTCTACATGCCGATGCTGCACACCGCCGAGAACGTCGCCAAGCGCTACAAGATCTCGCGCGAAGCGCAGGACCGCTACGGCGTGCAGAGCCAGAACCGCGCTTTCGCGGCCCGCGAAGCCGGCAAGTTCAACGACGAAATTGTGCCGATGGCCGTGACCATGAAGGTCATCGACAAGAATACCGGCGTCGAGACCGTGCGCGAAACCACCGCCACCCAGGATGAAGGGATCCGCGGCGACACCACCTATGAAGGCGTGTCGCAGATCAAGACGGCGGTCGAAGGCGGCGTGATCGCGGCTGGCAATGCCAGCCAGTTTTCCGACGGCGCGTCGGTGCAGGTCATCATGAGCGAGGGGCTGGCGGCGAAGAAGGGCCTCAAGCCCCTCGGCGCGTTCCGTGGTTTTGCGGTCGCCGGCTGTGAGCCCGACGAGATGGGCATCGGCCCGGTCTACGCGATTCCGAAGCTGCTCAAGCGCACCGGTCTCAACATCGACGACATCGGTCTGTGGGAACTGAACGAAGCTTTCGCCGTGCAGGTCATCTACTGCCGCGACAAGCTCGGCATTCCGGACGAGCGTTTGAACGTCAACGGTGGTGCGATCGCGGTCGGTCATCCCTTCGGCATGACCGGCAGCCGACTGATCGGACATGCCCTGATCGAAGGCAAACGCCGTGGCGTCAAGCACGTGGTGGTGACCATGTGCATCGGCGGCGGCATGGGCGCGGCGGGACTGTTCGAAGTTTACTGAGGGGGAGTATCCACATGAATTTGAAAAAACTGTTGCTGATCGCCTGCGTGAGCCTGCCACTCACGGCCTGTTTCGATAACGATCATCCGCCGGCGGGCGGCGGTGGCCTGGCCGCCGAAGTGCAAGCGCCGATGGACAAGGCTGCCAGTGTCAACCAGACGGTCGACGACCAGGACGCGGCCCAGCGCAAAACGATGGACGAACAAGGTAAATAGTTTCCTGCGCCGTGGCCCGCCGCCAGCCACGGCTGATCTCCACAGGTAGCGCACACGTAGTCGTCGTGCGCTGCCGGCGGTAATCCGATCATCAACCTAGCGAGGAGAACAAACATGGGCCTGCCCCAACAGATCAAACCACTCAATTCCGAACTCATGGATACCCTGGTGCAAGCCAGCAAGACCGAATGGATGCCGCAGCCCTTCGACCCAGAGCGCGCCTTTATCAAGATTTTGTGGACCGGTTCCGAGACCGGCGGCTGGGCGGTGCTATTGAAGTGGAAGAAGGGCTACGTTGCGCCCCAGCACAAACATTTGTCGGCCTCCCACACCTTCATTCTGAGTGGCAAGCTGCAGGTGCGCGATGGCGTACTGAATGCGGGCGATTACATCTACGAACC
>JANMJF010000355.1:0-5577 GCA_031371245.1 Pseudomonadota bacterium
GGGCTTCGGTGCTGGCGGCATCGAAGGACGCCGTGAGGGTGTGCGGCTCACGCGCGACGAACATGCCTCGGCCGCCACCGCCGGCCGAGGCCTTCATCAACACTGGATAACCGAGCTTCGCGGCGGCGATGTGGGCGGCGCTGACCGAGGCAATTTGATCCGTGCCCGGCACCAACGGTACACCGGCCGCCCCGGCAATAGCGCGCGAACGCAGCTTGTCACCCAGTGCGGCTATGGTCTCGGCCGCCGGCCCGACAAAGGTGATGCCATTTTCGGCGCACAAGTTTGCCAATTCGGCACGCTCAGACAGAAAGCCATAGCCGGGATGCAGGGCATCGCAGCCGGTCTGCTTGGCGGCGTGCACGATGAGGCCGGCGTTCAGCTAACTTTGTTTGGACGGCGCAGGGCCGATCACCACCACTCGGTCGGCCAAGCGCGCGGCTGCGGAATCGCGATCGGCGGCCGACACCACCTGCACGGCCTCGATGCCCAGCGCATGGGCGGCGCGGATCACACGCACGGCAATCTCACCGCGGTTCGCCACCAGGGTGCGTTTGATGGTCACGACTCAAGCTCGCTGGGTCATGCTCAAGCCGCCGGCTCGATGATCACCAGCAACTGCTCGTACTCGACCATGCTGCCGTCGTTCACGCAGATCTGGCGCACCGTACCCTTGACACCCGACTTGACCGGCGTGAAGAGCTTCATGACTTCGATCAGACAGACTTCCGCTTCGGCCTCAATGGCCTGGCCGACTTCGACATAAGACGGCGCACCCGGCTTGGGCGCACGATAGAAAGTGCCGAGGTTGGGCGCGCGTACCCCGACCATGCCGGGCGGGATGCTGATTTCGGTGGGATGGGCAGCGGCGGCGGTGGCGGGCGCTGCGCTGACGGCACTCACGGCCATCTGTGCGGCCACAGGCACCGCGACTATCTGCGCCGACGGACGGCGAGCCTGCGGATCGTTGGACAGAAAGATCTCAAGGTCATCGGTCTTCAGATGCATCTCGTCCCACTCGGAACGATTGAATAGTTCAATCAGGTTTTCGATGTCGGCCGGGGTCGGATTGGGCATGGCACAAGGTCCTGAAAAATCGAGGCGGGAGTTTAGCAGGCGAGTCGCTAGTGTGGTTGGTGGGTGAAGGCTTGTTGGGGCTAGCGCCCAAGCTGTCCATGGATCGCGGCCAGCAACACCGGTAAGGGATGCCGCGCGACGATGGTTGTCACACCCGCAGCCAGGGCCGCTGCTACTCCCACATCACTCTCAATCGCCCCACCGCGAACGCAGGTCTTGCCGATCAGCAGCGCCGGCAATTTGTCCGGATCTTCACCACCCTCGACCGCGCCGAGATCGAAGGCCGTCGCTGCTGCCGGATCGTTTTCCCTCAGCACCGTGATGGGGCTCGCCGCCACTGCCCAGGCGGTCAGCTTGGCCAGGCGCGGGTCGTCGGACTCGTCGGGTGTCACCACCGGCAACAGACCGGCATAGATATGCCCGCTATTGGCATCGACCGTGACCATCTGGCCGGCCAACGTCACCAGTGTGCCGGCGCCGCAACCGACGATACAGGGCACACCCAGCGCGCGACTCACGACCGCCGCATGGGACGTCGCGCCCCCTTGTTCGGTGATGACGGCGTGGGCGGCGATCATGCCGTGCACGTCTTCGGGACTGGTGGTGGCACGGGCCAGCACCACCGCTACACCGGCTTGCGCGTGTTGCTCGGCGCTATCGGAATCACCCACCACCACGCCGCTGCCAACACCTTGGCAGGCCGGTTCGCCCTGGGCCAGCACGGTGGCGCCCTCGGTTGCACCCGCGGCCAGACGCGGTTTCAAGAGCGACCGGATCTGCTCGGCCTGCACGCGCGACAAGGCGGTCTGCTTATCGATGCGTCCCTCATCGACCATGTCGACAGCAAAGCGCACCGCCGCCTCGGGTGCACGTTTGGCTGAGCGGGTCTGCAACAGATAGAGCTCGCCGTGCTGGACGGTGAACTCGATGTCCTGCACGTCGGCGTTTTCCTGCTCGAGCGTGGCGGCAGCTTTCATCAATTGTGCATGCACCTCGGGTGCGGAGGCCGCCAACGCGCTCAGGGGCTCGGGCGTGAACTTGCCGGACACTACGTCCTCGCCCTGGGCGCGATGCAGATATTCACCGTAGGGCAGCCGCTCGCCGGTCAGCGGATTGCGACTGAACAACACACCGGTGCCAGAGCGCGCGTCGAGATTGCCGAACACCATGGCCTGCACCGTGACCGCCGTGCCGAGACTGTCGGCAATGCCGTGATGCTGGCGGTAGCGCCGCGCGCGGCGCGAATTCCACGAATCGAACACCGCATTGATCGCCGCCAGCAACTGCGCGCGTGGATCGTCGGGCACGGCTTCGCCCTGGGACGCGATCTCGGCGCGCAGGCTGGCCGGATTGCCGCAAGTGTTCTCCATCAGCGTGGCCTTCAGCACGATGTTGGCGTAGAGCTCGAGAAAGCGGCGGTGGGTGTCGCGCGCGAAAGTCTCACTAGCGGCCTCGGCGGCCAGCGCCGCTTCGGTGATGGCATTGATGCCGAGGTTCAAGACCGTGTCCATCATGCCTGGCATGGAGACCGCAGCACCGGAACGCACTGACACCAGCAAGGGCTTGTCACCACCGAACTGACGACCGGTGGCGCTCTCCAGCCAGGCGATGGCGGCATCGAGTTCGGCACCGAGTTCGGCCGGCACACTGCCCGTTTCGAGATAGGTGCGGCAGGCATCGGTGGTGATCACCACCGCCGGCGGCACGCGTAAGCCCAAGCTCAGCATGCGTGCCACCGACCAGGCTTTGCCGCCGATCAGCTCGCGGCTCGGCAGGGCGCTGCCGTCGAGCGCGAGTACATAAGATCCCAAGGGCTTGGCCATATCGACGCTCCTATTCGATTTCTGCGCATCGTCAGCCACGAAGCATGCCCGGTCGCGGCCGCTGGCGGCAAAACGCTGGCGCGTTCGAACTGTGCTCAGTGACCGACGATGGTTACGCAGGTAATGGCTTCCTCGATGCCGCAGATGCCGCCGCCGTTCTGGGCGATGGCGACTTTAGCGCCATTGACCTGGCGCTGGCCGGCTTCGCCGCGCAGTTGGGTTACCAGTTCAAAAAGCTGGCCGAGTCCGGTCGCGCCGATCGGATGGCCCTTGGATTCCAGACCGCCCGACGGGTTGACCGGCAGTCGTCCACCGAGACGGGTTTCGCCGCGTGCGGCCGCCGGACCCCCATCACCGAGCGCACACAGGCCGAGCGCTTCGAGTTCGATGATCTCGCCCATCGCCGTAGCGTCATGTACTTCGGCGAGATGCATATCCTGCGGACCAAGGCCCGCTTTCTCATAGGCCTTCAGCGCCGCAAGTTTGCTGGCGTGTTTTTCGAATTCGGTAATGCCACGGTTGCTGCCCGACTGCATGATGGTCGCCAGCACGCGCATGCTGCGCGCCTTGGTCGCGTTGAGTTTTTTGAGACCCGCAGCATTGCAGACGATGGCCGCCGCCGCGCCGTCGCTGATCGGCGAGCACATCGGCAGGGTCAGCGGGTAGGTAATCGGCGCGGCGCTCAGCACTTCCTCGACCGAGAAGGCCTTCTGGAATTGCGACAGCGGATTCATGGTCGAGTGCTGATGATTCTTCGACGCGATCACCGCCAGCTGTTCCTGGGTGGTGCCGAATTCGCGCATGTGCATGCGACAGAAGCCGGCATAGATATCCATGAACACACTATAGGGCCGTGGTGAGGTGGTGCCAGGCGGCACTTCCACACCCGTGGCCATGGCGGCGAAAGCGGCTTGGCTCTGCGCTACTTCATGCACGTCCCAGGCGCCGTCGAAAGCACTGAACATGCGCGTCTTGTCCTCGGAGAACATCTTCTCCACGCCGAGCGCGAGCGCGATATCACAGGCGCCGGCCTTCACATAATTGACGGCCATATGGAAAGCAGTGGTGGCAGTCGCACAGGCGTTCTCGACGTTCACCACCGGCACGCCCTCGATACCAAAGGGACGTAGCGCGATTTCACCGCGCACCATGTCCTGGCCTTCCATGTGGCCCTGCACGCAGTTGCCGAAGAACACCGCCTCGATCATGCGCGCCTCACAGCCGGCGTCGCGCAAGACCTCTTCCAAGGCCTGACCGCTCAGGCTTTTGAGACTGCGGTCGAGATGCTTGCCGAAATTCGTCATGCTGACGCCGGCGATATAGACATCGGTCATGGGGGAATCCTCGTGGGCGTGGAATAAGTAGTGCGACGGACTTTGCGCGCAGCGTGGCGCAGATCGCTGCGGGTGGCCAATGGTAGCGCGATGCCAACGCAAACGTCGATGCACTCCCTGGGTGCGCGGTGGGCGCTCACCGCAGATCCTGTGGGCACAAATCCATTCACACCTACAATGGCGCCAACAGACCTGCGCTAGCGCTTATACGGAGACTCACCCATGGCCGACCCCATCCTCGTCGCCCAACGCGACGACATCAGCTGTCATCTGCTACCCGCGCTGGCCAATCGCCACGGGCTCATCACCGGTGCGACCGGTACCGGCAAGACCATCACCTTGCAGACCCTCGCCGAGCGCTTCAGCGCCATCGGCGTGCCGGTCTTCATGGCTGACGTGAAGGGCGATCTCACCGGCATCAGCCAGGCCGGCAAAGTCAGCACCAAACTCGCCGGCATGGTCGCCGAGCGGCACCTCGATACGCCGACCTCGCTGGCCTGTCCGACCACCTTGTGGGATGTGTTCGGTGAACAAGGTCACCCGGTGCGCGCCACGGTCAGCGACATGGGCCCGCTGCTGCTGTCGCGCATGCTGGCCTTGAACGAGACCCAACAAGGTGTGCTGACCCTTGTATTCAAGATTGCCGACGACAACGGGCTGGCGCTTCTCGATCTGAAAGATCTGCGCGCGATGCTGCAATTCGTCGGTGACCATGGCCGTGAATTCACCACCGACTACGGCAATATCAGCGCCGCCAGCGTTGGCGCCATCCAGCGCGGTCTGCTGCAGATAGACCAACAGGGCGGCGAGCAATTCTTCGGCGAGCCGATGCTGAACATCGCCGACTTCATGCAGACCGATGGCGGTCGCGGCGTGATCAATATCCTCGCCGCCGACAAACTGATGGCGGCACCGCGCCTCTACGCGACCTTCCTGTTGTGGCTATTGTCGGAACTGTTCGAAGCCCTGCCCGAGGTCGGCGATCTCGAACAACCGAAACTGGTGTTCTTCTTCGACGAGGCCCATCTGTTGTTCAAAGAGGCACCCGCAGCGCTGGTCGAGCGCATCGAGCTGGTGGTGCGACTGGTGCGCAGTAAAGGCGTGGGCGTGTATTTTGTGACGCAGAACCCGCTCGATATTCCAGACGCGATCCTGGGCCAGCTCGGCAACCGCGTGCAGCATGCGCTGCGTGCCTTCACGCCCCGTGACCAGAAAGCGGTGAAAGCGGCTGCTACCACCATGCGCGCCAAGCCCGGCCTCGACATCGAGACCGCTATTGGCGAATTGGCCGTCGGCGAGGCGCTGGTCAGTTTTCTCGATGAACAAGGCCGCCCCACGATCAC
>JANMJF010000365.1:0-2666 GCA_031371245.1 Pseudomonadota bacterium
CGAGGCGATGTACACGGCCCATTGCATGGTGGCGTCGTCGGCTCCGTCCTTGCCGAACTCCGAGGCGATGACGTCGGCATTCTCCTTCGAGCAGGAAACATGGTTGCCGTAGAAGGGGAACTGGAGTAATTACAGCGCCTACGAAGTGCGCATCGTCGGCGCGCTGATCCGACTCGGTCGCCGCGACGACGCCTTGCAGGTCCTGAACGCCCTGCTCGCCGACTGCCGGCCAGCAGCATGGCGGCAGTGGCCGGAACAATCCTGGCGCGAGGTCGACACACCAGCCTTCCTCGGCGACCTGCCGCACAGTTGGATCGGTGCCGAATACATCCACGCCTTGCTCGCCGCTTTTGCCTTTGAGCGTCGCGCCGATGCCAGCCTGGTATTAGCCGCCGGTGTCGCATCCGCCTGGCTGGACGAGGCGGCCGGTGTGCAAGTACAAGAACTCGCGACCCATTACGGGCGCGTGAGTTATCACCTGCATCGCCCGCGCCCGGACACCGTTGAGATGCACATCGCCGCAGGCCCGCGTCTACCCGACGGCGGTCTGGTGCTCGCACCACCCCTGGCCGGCCCTTTGCGTGCCGTCACCGTCAACGGTCAGCCACACCATGACTTCGACACCACGCAGTGCCGTTGCCACGCGCTGCCGGCACACATTATTTTTTTCTGTGGAGAAGCCCGCCGATGACAAGCCGCGTAGTGGAAAACGCCGCCGGATTGCGTGTCACGCTCAATGCCAACGGGTCGGTGGCGCGCATCGATCACCAAGACATCATGCTCAATCTTTTTCGCGGCAACGCGATGGAAGGCGGCCCGGCCAATATCTATCTGCGTAGACTCGGCGGTCAGCCAGCCGTCACCGCCCTGCTCGGGCCCCGCAGTGTCTCGCGCATCGAAGACAACGCCGCCGGCTTTGCGCTGCGCGGGCAATGGCAGGGGCTGCGCTATCGCTTGAGTTTGCGTTTGGCTGCCGATACACCGAGCTGGTTCTGGCATCTCGCCCTCAGCAACGAAAGCAGTACAACGCTGACGGTCGATATGATTTACACCCAGGACTTTGGCCTCGCCCAGTACAACTTCATCCGCACCAGCGAATTCTTCGTCAGCCAATATCTCGATCACACGCCGCTGTTCGACCCCCGACACGGCCGCGTGCTGGCCGTGCGTCAGAACTTGGCGATGGACGGACGCCATCCCTGGTGTCTGGTCGCCTCCTTGCATCGCGCCGTGAGCTACGCCACTGATGCGCTGCAATTCCATGGCCTCGCAAGCCGCATGGGCGAGATGCCGATGGCACTGACCGACGGTCTGCCCGGCATGCGTTTGCAACACGAACAGGCACTGGCCTGTGTGCAGGACACGCCGCTGACACTGGCAGCGGGACAGCGCGCCGAGCGCGGCTTTGTCGCTTGTTTTGATGCCCATCATCCACAGGCCAGTTCGGTGCACGATCTGGAGCGTCTGATAGCGCTGCGGCAGTGCGAGGCGGCGCAAGCCGAGGTCGCCAGTACCTCAGCGCTGGCCACGCGCGCCTTGCCGACCAGCTTGTTCACCAGTGCGCCGCTGTTCACGGCCGCGTCACGGCCATTGGCGGAGTTCACCAGCGACTATGGCCCGCCGCTTGTTGAAGAGCAGTGCGGCGCCGAGATCATCGCCAGCTTCCATGGCGGTGACGTGCATGGCGTCAGCCGCCGTAAGGAACAACAAGTGCAGCGCGCCCACGCCCACATCCTGCGCACCGGCCTGGCCTTGGTGCCGGACGAAGGCGCGCTCACCAGCACCGCGTGGATGGGCGGCATCTTTAATTCACTTTTGACCCAGGGCCATGTCGGTATCAATCGCCTGCTGTCATCCAATCGCGGCCATCTCAGCCAGTTCCGCGCCCTGGGTCAGCGCATCTTTGTCGAACAAGACGGTGCATGGCGCTTGCTCGATCAGCCGTCGGCGTGGCTCGTCACTCCCGATCAATGTCGCTGGTGCTATCGCGACGCGACACTGGACTTGGACGTCATCACCCGTGCCGTTCGCGACAGCCATCGCATCGAACTCGAAATTCAGATCCTGCGCGGGCCGGCGAGTCGTCTGCTACTCACGCACCACATCGCGCTCGACGACGACGACGGTGGCGATGCTGGTGCGGTGGATTTCAGTCACGACGGTCAAGACATCATTGTGCGCGCCCACCCCGGCACGGCGCTCGGCACGCGTTTCGGCCAGCGCGGCTTTCGCTTACGCGCCCTGCCCGGCACCGTGCTCGAAAGCTGTGGTGGTGATGAACTGCTGTTCGACGACGGCCGCGCCCACGGCACACCCTATGTCTGCCTGCGCACCGCGCCGCTGACCCACGCGCGTTGGGAAATCACTGGCGAACTGTTCGACACTGCGGCGATCGATGCACCCTTGCTCGGCACAAGCGTGGGCTTGGCCAGCGCCTTCGCGCTTGCAGTGCCGGCAGACAGTGTCCATGGGCGCGAGATCGCGCAGTGGTCGGCCATCCTGCCGTGGTTTGCCGACAATGCCCTGGTGCACTACCTCGCGCCGCGCGGTCTGGAACAATTCACTGGCGGCGGCTGGGGTTCGCGCGATATCTGTCAGGGACCGCTGGAAATGCTGCTGGCCTTGGGCCAGCTGGCACCGGCACGGGATCTGCTGTTGCGGGTTTT
>JANMJF010000368.1:0-2896 GCA_031371245.1 Pseudomonadota bacterium
CATCACCATTCGATATCCTACCGTCGTCATAGCTCAGCCCCGCTCTATACCCCAAGTTCGATTTGTGCGATTGCATTCGCTGTTGCACTGTTCACCGTCAAACCAAGGACAGCCGCCCCGCAGGCCGCGCATTGTAGCCACAGGCATCCGGCAGGTCATTCTCGCTGGCCGCTAGACAGCTTGGCTCTGTGTCTCTCATCGCTCAAGATCCATTACTGGCGGGCGCTATACGCATCATTGCGCCGAGGTGCGCCACCTAACCGCGAGCGCTGGCGAGCCACCGTTTCAAGCTTGATTCGGCGACTGAGTCCACGCTTGCAATCGGGCTCAGAATCGTTCGAAAATGAGCTCGTTACCACATCCACGCCGATTAAAAGCAATGAGCGAACACATGATCCACGTCTCCGACGACTCCTTCGATTCGGACGTTTTGAAGTCCGACAAACCGGTCCTCGTCGATTACTGGGCGGAGTGGTGCGGACCATGCAAAATGATCGCGCCGATCCTTGAAGAGGTCTCGACCGAATACTCCGCACGCTTGAAGGTCGCCAAACTCGACGTCGATCAGAACCAGGCCACCTCGATAAAGTACGGTATCCGCGGCATTCCGACGCTGATGTTGTTCAAGGAAGGCAATATCGTAGCGACCCACGTTGGCGCACTGACCAAGTCACAATTGACTGCCTTCATCGACAGTAACGTTTAACGCGACTGGGTAGTTGCGCGCCGGGCCGGAGCGCAACTACGTATGATTTAGGCCGCGCATGTAGACGACACCCTTTGAGCATGCTATTTTCCTAGCTACGGATCCCAGCGGCCTGCCCGGATCTGACCTCCACCGAATCAAGTTTTTGTCACCCCGTCGCGCCCGCGCGTGAGCGTCCCGCGATTCAATCCCACACGCGACTCTTAAACGATGAATCTGACCGAACTCAAGAAAAAACCGGCCTCCGAACTCGTCGATCTTGCGGATGAAATGGGCATCGAAGGCGTAGCCCGCTCCCGCAAACAGGACGTCATCTTCAGCATCCTTAAGGCGCACGCGAAAAAGGGCGAAGATATCTCCGGGGACGGTGTCCTCGAGATCCTGTCCGACGGCTTCGGTTTCCTGCGCTCCAATGACTGCTCCTATCTGGCCGGACCCGACGACATTTACGTGTCGCCCAGTCAGATTCGACGTTTCAATCTGCGCACCGGCGACACCATTTCTGGCAAGATTCGACCACCCAAGGAAGGAGAACGCTACTTCGCCTTGCTCAAGGTCAGCGATATCAATTTTGAGCCGCCGGAAAACGCCAAAAACAAAGTCCTGTTTGAAAACCTGACACCGCTGTTTCCACAGAAGCGCCTGCACCTCGAACTCGGTAACGGCAGCACTGAAGATCTGACACCACGGGTCATCGATCTGGCAGCCCCCATCGGCAAGGGCCAGCGCGGCTTGGTCATCTCACCGCCCAAAGCCGGCAAGACCATGATGCTGCAAGGCATCGCCCATTCCATCGAAGCCAATCATCCCGATTGCTATCTGATCGTGCTGCTGATCGACGAGCGCCCGGAAGAAGTAACGGAAATGCAGCGTTCAACCCGTGGCGAAGTGATCGCCAGTACCTTCGACGAACCGGCCAGCCGCCACGTGCAGGTCGCCGAGATGGTGATCGAAAAAGCCAAGCGCCTGGTCGAACACAAACGCGACGTAGTGATTCTGCTCGACTCCATCACGCGGCTGGCACGCGCCTATAACACCGTCGTGCCCTCGTCGGGAAAGGTACTGACCGGTGGCGTCGATGCCAACGCCTTGCAGCGCCCGAAGCGCTTCTTTGGTGCGGCCCGCAACATCGAAGAAGGCGGCAGTCTGACCATCATCGCCACCGCGCTGATCGATACCGGCTCACGCATGGACGATGTCATTTACGAAGAATTCAAGGGCACCGGCAATATGGAGATCCACCTGGATCGCAAGATTGCCGAAAGACGCATCTTCCCGGCGGTCAACATTAATCGCTCCGGTACCCGTCGCGAGGAAATTCTGACCAAGCAGGATGAACTGCAGAAGATGTGGATCTTGCGCAAGCTGCTGCATCCCATGGAAGAAATCGGAGCAATGGAGTTCTTGCTTGAGCGCTTGAAACAGACCAAAAACAACGCGGACTTCTTCGACGCGATGCGTCGCTAGAAGACCTTCTTATCGCGGTACGCGCTCCGTCAACCTCCAACGGGGTGTCACGCGATAGCGTCAAAAGCGCCTCGTCAAAAATCAACCCGGCGGCCAGGTGAAATGCCGACCACCCAGTACGTGTAAGTGCAGGTGGAAGACCGATTGGCCTACCGCCGCGCCGTTGTTGATCGCCACACGAAACGCATCTCCGTATCCTTCCCGGGCCGCAATCGTGGCGGCCGCCACCAACAGGTGGCCAAGCAAGGTGCTGTCCTCAGATTGCGCATCCGACAACATCGGCAGCGGCTTTTTCGGACACACCAATACATGCATCGGTGCCTGCGGGTTGATGTCACGAAAGGCGATGCACTGATCGTCCTCGAAGACGATATCGGCCGGAATTTCGCGCGCGATGATCTTCTCGAAGAGAGTCTTGTCGCTCATTTTATGTCCTTGTCGTTTTCAGTAGATGCCGCACGACGCGGCACCATCACCGAGTGATGACCATCACGGACGATATCGCCGAAATGCAATTCGTAGCGGCCACGCGCGCGATCTTCGAAATAAAAGCGCAGCGTGTGAGTGATGGTCGGGAAAGCGAGTTCCGGCCACGGTATCTCATGCTCGTAATAGAGCTTGCATTCCAGGCTTTCGACACCCGGCGCGAATTCCAACACCGGCAGGTGGGCGCGGAACATCATGTAGATCTGGTTGATCTGGGGCAGGTTGAAGATCGCGAAC
>JANMJF010000384.1:0-2310 GCA_031371245.1 Pseudomonadota bacterium
ATCACCGCGAGCCGGCCGTTGACCTGTTCCGTCTACGGCTTGGGCGAAGTCGAAGGCTGGACGCTTCCGCCGGCGCAAAGCGCGATTCTGGATGCGCTGCGCGAGTTCGGCCTGCCGGTGTCCGATGAACGCACCGTCGCCAGGGGCGCCGAAGGATTGGCTGCTTTCCATGGCAGGATCGCCACGCTGCGCGACAAGCTGCCATTCGATATCGACGGCGTCATCTACAAGGTCAATGACGTCACACTGCAGGCCCGCCTGGGTTTTGTTTCGCGTGAGCCGCGCTGGGCGGTCGCCCACAAATATCCCGCGCAGGAGGAGCAGACGCAGGTGCTCGCCATCGAAGTCCAGGTGGGTCGCACCGGCAAACTGACGCCCGTGGGCAAGCTCGCGCCGGTCTTCGTCGGTGGCGTTACGGTCAGCAATGTCACCTTGCACAACGAGGATTTTGTCCACAGCCTGGATCTTCGGGTGGGCGATACGGTGATCGTGCGCCGTGCCGGCGACGTCATTCCCCAGGTGGTCGCGGTGCGCGCGGAACTGCGCCCGAAGGGAGCGCCGAAGTTTGCCATGCCGAAGCGCTGTCCGGTGTGCGATTCCGCAGTCGTGCAGGATGATGGCGAGAAAGACCACCGTTGCGGCGCCGGGCTATTCTGTGCGGCCCAGCGCAAACAGGCCTTGCTGCATTTCGCCAGCCGGCGCGCCATCGATATCGAAGGCCTCGGCGAAAAGCTGGTCGATCAACTGGTCGATGCGAACCTGGTGAATACGCCGGCTGACCTTTACCGCCTCGATCTGCCGACGTTGTCGAGCCTGGAGCGCATGGCCGAGAAGTCCGCTGCGAATGTGCTCGCGGCGATCGAAGGGAGCAAGAAGACGACCCTGCCGCGTTTTGTTTTTGCGCTCGGCATTCGCAACATCGGCGAATCCACCGCCAGGGACCTGGCGCGGCACTTCGGTACACTGGACAGATTGATGGAGGCCGGCGAGGTGCAACTGCAGGAGGCGCCGGATGTCGGGCCGGTGGTGGCGCGCAGCATCGAAGGTTTCTTCGCCGAGCGCCACAACCGCGAAATAATCGCGCAAATGCGCGCGGCCGGCGTGCATTGGCCGGAGGTGAAGGTCGAGCGGGCAGCGAAACTGCCGCTAGCCGCGAAGACGTTCGTGCTGACCGGAACGCTGCCGAACCTGACGCGCGAGGACGCCAAGGAGCGCATCGAGGCAAAAGGCGGCAAGGTGGCAGGCAGCGTATCCAGGAAAACAGACTATGTCGTGGCCGGCGCCGACCCCGGCAGCAAACTGGACAAGGCACGGGAACTTGGCGTGGCTGTGCTGGACGAAGGAGGGTTGTTAGAATTGCTTGAATAACCTACTAACCGACCCAGCAGTGTTCATACTGGCGTCCTGCGCTGCGAGGAGAACATTTGAACAAGATCACGAAAGCCGTTTTTCCGGTTGCGGGTATGGGAACCCGGTTCCTTCCCGTCACCAAAGCCAGTCCGAAAGAGATGCTCCCGGTGGTCGACAAACCGCTGATCCAATATGCGGTGGAGGAAGCGGTCGCCCCTGAGCGTGACCTTCATCGGATCTTCCAGCTCCAGGAACGCGCCGACCTTCTCGGTGCCGATGCCGTGCTCGGCCGACACCACACCGCCGATCGCCGATGCTGGCGGCGAACACCTCGCGCAGGAACGCTTTGCGCACCGCCTCGTCCTTCTGCAGGACCGACACATGCACGTTGCCGTCGCCGCCATGGCCGACGCGGCCGATGCGCGTACCGTGCTTGGCCGCCAGCCCGCCGACCTCGCGCCGGTACCGGGGCATGCTGAAGCGCGGCACGACGACGTCGATGATGTCGTCGGTGCCGTTCTGCTTGGCGACCCAGAAGCCCTTCCCGCGTGCGTCGAGGATCTGCTCGGCCGGACCGTTGGGCAGCACGTACACATCGGACGCGCCGAGCTGCACCACGAGCTCGGCCAGCGCCAGTGCGTCCCCCTCGAGCCGGTCAGCCAGGTGGTCCTCCAGGCCGATGAGCAGGTAGCGCATCCCCGGCCACGATGGCCGGCGGGATGCCGAGGCCGAGGCCCACGAACCGGGTCATGATCCGGGGATTCACTCCGGCATCACGGTCTACCGTTGCTGACTCACGAGACCGAGGTATTGTGTCGTGAGCCAAGCCCCCGTTCCTTGGGAGCTTTTGTGCGGCCTTCTTCGTCGGGAACCCGCGTCGACGGAGCTGCCGACGTTTCCCGTTCAGCTCGGGAAGGTCGATGATGAGCGACCACGTGCCGTTCTGCTCTCAGATGATGG
>JANMJF010000489.1:0-3743 GCA_031371245.1 Pseudomonadota bacterium
GCGCCTGAGGGCTCCCGGCGGAGCGCGTGTGGTGGACTTGGGCTGCGGCAATGGGGCGTTACTGCCTGTCCTGCGCGGTTGGCATCAGGGCTACCTGGGCATCGACCTCTCGTGCGAGGCCGTCGCTTGTTGTCCGAGCCGATTGGGTTTCCGACGCGATGAGGAATTCCGGGTCGGGCGCGTCGAAGATTTCTCCGAGTTCGCCAACTTCGAGGCCGCTGTCTTCAACGAGATGCTCTACTATCTTTCCGTCGATCGGGCCACCGCCGCCGTGAAGAAGGCCGTCGCAGGCCTGTGCGCGCCGGCGACGGTGGTGGTGGTCATGACTGACAATCCGAAGGCGCGGCGAATCTGGGCGGCCCTGGATGCCTGGCGCGCTCCCGAGGAAAGGCGCGCGTTCCGCGTCATCCCGTCCGAGCCGGTCTGCGAGCTCCGGCTCTACACACCGACAGCCTCGCGCGGCGTGCCTGCTCGCCCCACTGACCGGTCTTGACGTGGGTCGCACGTCGCTCGCTTGTTGCGATTGCGGAGGGCTTTCGCGCAAGGCAGTACCGGAGACGTGGTTGTTCAGAGCTGGCCTTGTACCCAGGCCAACCGATGCGGCTGTACATCTACGAATCGACGAAGAGCAAAAGGCTAACTGTGAGGGCCTCTGAGGCTCGTTTAAAAGACTATCGGCAGCTGCAAATGCTCGTGATAAATGAAATCTCGATGAGCTTTCAGTGCGCTGCCCATAGCCTGCTCGATATCTGGGTCGGCATTGCGATAAGCCGGTCGATAACTGCTCGCCATCGGGCACAGCTCGGGGGGTAGCGGCTCGAGCAGGGCGTAGAAGCAGGCGCTATAGATATCGAGCGCCGAGAGACTTGCGCCAACGAAGTAGCGGCTGCCACGTTCTCGGCTGCGTGACAGCTCGGCGTCGAGCTTGCCCAGAATCTCGACGATGCGCGCCTTGGCGACCAGGCCCACGGCTGCGGTGTAGAGATACTTCTCACCGAGCACGCTCCAGAACCTGTGGTCCGCAGTGCCCGGTTCGGCGCTTTTCAGCGCCTGGTCGATGAGGAATAGGCGCTTGCTCCAGCCCAGGCCATGCTCACCGGCGATTTCGTTGATGAGGCCGAACATGCGCACACGCGCATCGAAATCAGCTGGCACCAGGCGTGGTTCCGGCGCCAGGCGCTCGGCCAGATTCAATTGATCGATCCATGACGAGCGTGGTCGTTCGTCTGCCCAGATAGCGACCGGCGCCGAGGACTGTGCGGTCCAGGCGAGCAACTCGCTGTGGGAGCCGTCGGCCCCGAAGCTCGTTTCCGTGGCGCCGGCATTGGAGCAGCGCACCGCGGTGTAGGGAATGCCTTTGACGTCGAACAGACACTTACACGACTCACGCCATGGACCGGGAATGCTATAGGCACCCAGCACCAGGCGCAGGCCATCCATCGCGCGGGCGGCGGCGATGGTCACATAGTTGATCTTGATGTCGTCGAAACCGATCTCTTCTTGCATGACGTTGCCCCGGCGTGGTGATGGACTGCGCCAAGCATTGCACACCTCGGTGGCGAGTAACGAGCGGGGCGGGCGCTGTGCAAACTTATTCAACACCTCGAAAGCGACCGTATTGACCGCCGCCGACAACGCACGAGCGCTCACGATGGAACCGGTGCTGCGCGCCCACCTGCGCTCATTTCCGCTGTGCCAATATCGCCAAGGGTGGCGCTTCCTGTCCTACCAACAGGCCAGTGATTTCGAGGATTGTGTCGTGCAGGAGATCGTGAGTGGCATCGAACAGCGCATTCGCTGCCGCTACCTGGTGTCCTGCGACGGCGCCGAGAGCCGCATTCGGCGTGCGATGGAAGCCACGCTCGATGGCCGCGAACTCTGGCTCCACCATTCAGTGCTGCGGCCGGATGGCGATCTTGACGCCACTGCATATCCGAGCGAGCCACGGCCTTGACCCTGGCCCGTCGTCTGTCTGCTACTTAAAAAATTTCATGAAGTCCGGATCGCGCTTTTCATTCAGCGCCTTCACACCTTCCTGCGACTCATCGGTGTTGTAGTACAGCCGCAGTGCCTGCATCGCGAGCTGGCCCATGCCGCGGATGGATTCGGTGTCGGCATTGAAACTCTTCTTGGCCAAGGCGATGGCCGTCGGACTGCGCATGTTCAGCTCTTCGCACCAGCGCAGCACTTCGGCATCCAGCTCCGCGTCGGGTACCACGGCATTGATGAGGCCCATATCCAAGGCTTCCTTGGCGTTATAGCGCTTGCACATATACCACATCTCGCGGGCCTTCTTTTCGCCCACCACCCGCGCCAGATAAGCGGTGCCGAAGCCAGGATCGACCGAGCCCATCTTCGGGCCGACCTGGCCGAAGATGGCATTGTCCGAGGCGATGGTCATATCACATAGCGTGCAGAGCACATTACCGCCGCCGATAGCATAGCCGCGCACTTTAGCGATGACCGGTTTGGGAATATCGCGGATCACCGAATGCAATTCCTCCGCCGGCATGCCGACCGCACCGCGTGCATCGTTGTTGCCGTACTGCCCGCCGCTGTGATCGGACTGATCACCACCGGTACAGAACGCCTTGGTACCGGCGCCAGTGAACACCACCGAACCGATGTCACGATTCCAGCCAGCCTGCTGAAAAGCATCGATCAATTCAACCACGGTGCGTGGCCGAAAGGCGTTGTACTTGGTCGGACGATTGATGGTGATGATGGCCGTGCGGCCAACGGTTTCGTACAGGACGTCTTCGTAATTACTCATGCTTGGTTCCTTGCGTTGGTTCTGTCTTTTGCTAGCCGATCATCGAATAGCCGCCGCTCACACTCAACACCTGGCCGGTGACATGGCCAGCGGCGTCGGAAGCGAGAAACACCACGGCGTTGGCGACGTCCTCCGGACGGCCGATCTTCTTCAAGGGCAGGCTTTTTGCGATCTGCGCGAGCTGCTCGGGCGTAAACATGCTGTCCTTGTTGACCCACATACTGTTGGCGCCGACGTCGGCGTTCTGTTCGGGAATGGTCACACCCGGACACACCACGTTACAGCGGATGCCATTACGACCGTTTTCCTTGGCGATGGTCTTCATGAAGCTGTTGACCGCCGCCTTCATGCCGCCATAGACCGCCTCTCGCGGTTCGCCCTGGCGGCTGGCATCGGAACTGATGCTGACGATCGCACCCTTGTTTTGCGGCGCCATGATGCCCAGCGCGGTCTGGGTGCAGTTCAACATGCCGACAAAATTGATCTGGATGATCTTGGCCCACAGCGCTGGCGTGGTCTGGGTAAAAAACATGAGCTGGTCCCAGCCGACGTTGTTGATCAGCACGTCGAGGCGACCATAGGCGTCGGTGGTTTGTTTGAACATCGCCTGCACTTGATCGAGTGCCGTAACGTCGCAGGCAACAACCTGTACCGCCGCCGCGCCGACCGTGCGTGCCTCCTCGGCTACCGCATTGGCTTGTGCGACATCGATATCGCCAATCGTGATCCTGGCGCCTTCGCGCGCGAAGCCGAGCACGATGGCGCGACCGATATTGGAACCGCCACCGGTGACGATGACGGCTTTTTCTTTGAGTCCGAGATCCATGAACGCTCTCCTGAACGGGTTCTTGTGGTGAATGTCAGCTCAGGCCGAGCGTGATACACCCTGGCCTGGTATTCGGCGATGAGTCTGTCTATGACTCACGCCACCGTTGCTTCATCAAATGGCGCGACTGATCAGCTCTTTCAT
>JANMJF010000447.1:0-4824 GCA_031371245.1 Pseudomonadota bacterium
CGTTCAACGATCACTTTTAGTTATCGAAGGGATCATCGCCCCCTTAACGCGTGCTCACCGTGCGCGAGCCCACGCAAATCCAGGAATAGAGGGGTAATTGGGGTCAGATGAAATTTTCTCCTTGTCTGATAAACCAGCCGCGATGATAGACGCGGCTGGAAACGCGACGAGCTACGCGTATGACGATGCAGATCGCCCAATTCAAGTGACCGATGCGGAAGGACGCAGCACGCAGCAGATCTACACCAACGACAATAAGCCCTTCGAAACCAAGCAGGTCGTGGCCGGATCGCCGGTCACCGTTAAGACGGTGACCTACACCCCGAACGGCCAGACGCTGACGCTCAAAGACGGCAGCAACAGACGCGGCCGTGGCTTGGTTTGGCTGGCTCACAGTAATCTCGGCAGACCACTTGCAAATGGCTCATTTCGCCGTCGGCGAGAACCCATCGAACACCGTCGCCGAGGTCAACCAAGAAAGGCGAGCAGCTTGTATTGATTCCATAATTCAACTAGTGTTGAATTATGGAAGAGAACGACGTTACTAAAGCACTCGCGGCCATCGCTCAACCGCTACGGTTGCGAGTATTCCGGGCCTTGGTCGTTGCGGGCCTGGAGGGCCTGACACCGGGGACGCTCTCGGAATCCCTCGGTGTTCCGGGCACCAGCCTGTCATTTCACTTGAAGGAATTGACCCATGCGGGTCTTGTTTCGCAAGAACGTGACGGGCGCAATCTGATTTACCGCGCGGAGTTTGAGCGCATGAATGCGCTGCTGGCGTATCTCACCGATAACTGCTGCGCCGGTGCTGCGTGCGCGGTCACCACCCCCACTTGTAAAGCCTGCTGAGAGGAACCTTGCCATGAAGCGTTTTCATGTTCACGTCTACGTCGATGACATCACTAAAAGCGCGGCCTTCTATTCAAAATTGTTTGCCGCCGAGCCCGCGCGCCTGGAAGCGGACTACGCAAAATGGATGCTGGAAGACCCGCGCGTCAATTTCGCCATTTCCACCCACGGTGAAAAATCTGGCATAGATCACCTCGGTCTGCAGACCGATGATGCCGACGAGCTCGCCGAGCTGAAAGCGCGGGCGAAGTCCGCTGATATGGCGCTGCTTGATGAAGGCACCACGAGCTGCTGCTACGCCCGTAGCGATAAGTATTGGGTTACTGATCCGCAGGGGATCGCCTGGGAGCAATTCCATACGCTCGATAACATTGCCGTTTTCAGCGAGAAGACCGGCGTTTTAGCCGACAAACCTGTCGCAGCCTGTTGTGCGGCCGAAGCGCCAGCAGCGCGGCCCGCCACAACAGCCGAAACGAAATCAGCCTGTTGTTGAGTGACCGCCTGTGAGTGACAAGCCCCATAACGTCCTGATCTTATGCACCGGTAATTCGGCGCGTTCCATCATGGCCGAAGCCCTCATCAATACGATGGGCCGTGGTCGGTTCAAAGCTTACAGCGCCGGGAGCAAACCGACTGGCGCTGTCCACCCGTTGGCGCTGGCGCAGGTGCAAGAGACCGCTTATCCGGTCGACGGACTACGCAGCAAAAGCTGGAGCGAATTCGCCCGGCCTGACGCGCCCGTGATGGATTTCATCATCACGGTCTGCGACAACGCGGCGGGTGAGGACTGCCCGGTCTGGCCCGGACAGCCACTGACTGCGCATTGGGGCATTGAAGACCCCGCCGCCGTGGAAGGCACAGATCAACAAAAACGCCGGGCATTTGGTCGGGCCTTTGGTTACCTAATGAACCGCGTCCAACTCTTTGTGAACCTGCCGCTCACGGTGCTGGACCCCATCGCCATCAAACGTGAAATGGACGACATTGGCCGTACACCAGGGCACGACAAGTGAGCGCGTCTAAGGCGATATTAAAAACGGAGGCGGCACCAGCGATTAGTTTTTTTGAGCGCTATCTGAGCGTGTGGGTTGCGCTCTGCATCGTCGCCGGCATCGTGTTCGGCCAGCTACGCCCAGCACTTTTTCAGGCCATCGGCCGCATTGAAGTCGCGCAGGTCAACCTGCCGGTCGGGGTGCTGATCTGGGTGATGATCATCCCGATGCTGGTGAAGATTGATTTCGGCGCGCTCGGTCAGGTGCGCCAACATTGGCGCGGCATCAGCGTCACGCTCTTCGTCAACTGGGCGGTAAAGCCGTTCTCGATGGCCTTTCTGGGTTGGCTCTTTGTCCGCCACCTGTTCGCGCCGTATCTGCCAAGCGCGCAACTGGACAGCTATCTGGCCGGATTAATTCTGCTGGCTGCGGCGCCCTGCACGGCGATGGTGTTCGTGTGGAGCCGGCTCACCGGCGGTGACCCGTACTTCACCCTCACCCAAGTCGCGCTTAATGACGCCGTGATGATTTTTGCCTTTGCGCCCATCGTCGGACTGTTGCTGGGGATTTCTTCAATCACCGTGCCATGGGCGACCTTGCTGATTTCGGTCGGCCTCTACATCGTCATCCCGGTCATCCTGGCGCAGGTGTGGCGAGGCGTTTTGCTGAGCCAGGGCAGCGAGGTATTTGAGGCGGCTATGGCCAAGATCGGCCCCTGGTCTATCACGGCGTTGCTTGCCACGCTGGTTTTGCTCTTTGCCTTTCAAGGGGAGGCCATCATCAAACAGCCGCTCATCATCGCCATGCTGGCGGTGCCCATCCTGATACAGGTGTTTTTTAATGCCGGGCTCGCCTATTGGCTCAATCGCCAACTGGGCGAGAAACACAATGTCGCATGCCCATCGGCCTTGATCGGCGCGAGTAATTTTTTTGAGCTCGCCGTGGCAGCAGCTATCAGTATTTTTGGCTTCAATTCCGGCGCTGCCCTCGCGACTGTCGTCGGTGTGCTCATCGAAGTGCCGGCGATGCTGTTGGTAGTCCGCGCGGTGAATGGCTCGCGCACCTGGTACGACCATACACAACCGGTCTGAGGCAGGGTGCAATCTCGCTACCCCGTAACCCAACCGAGCGTAATCACGGCCCTGTTTGATCGCTGACCGAGATGCGTCGTTTCCAATGGATACTGACGGAAGCAACGTCGGTTAGCGATCTTGCTCCTGCCCGGTTCCCCTGGCCCCGAGGACCGAAATTTTCGACACCGCGCGCTCGATTTCGCGCAGATCGTCAGGCGTAAGTTCGCTGCTGGCAGCGCCCAGGTTTTCCTCCAGGCGATGCATTTTCCGCGTGCCGGGGATCGGCACTATCCAGGGCTTCTGCGCTAGCAGCCACGCGATCGCTATCTGCGCGGACGTAGCGTTTTTCCTCGTCGCGATGTTGGCAAGCAGCTCGATGAGTGGTTGGTTGGCTGCCATTGCCGCAGGCGTGAAACGCGGGAACCGACTGCGCGCGTCGGAACTTTCAAAGGCAGTGCCGGCCGCAATCTTGCCCGTGAGAAAGCCCTGTCCGAGCGGGCTCCACGGCACGAATCCGATCCCGAGCTCTTCGCAGATCGGCAGCACCTCGGTTTCCGGATCGCGCGCCCAAAGAGAGTATTCGCATCGTCCACCACGGGTTAGTCAAGCCCCGACCTCGGCGCTTACAATCCCACCATGCGCTATGGGCGCGACCGTCTTAACCAGTAGGGAAGTGAACTACCTTGAACGACATCTCTGAAGTCCTACGCGTAACCCTCGGTGACATCGACTTTGACCCGGTAGCCTTGAAAGCACGCTATCTGCAGGAACGCGACAAACGACTGCGCACCGATGGCAACGAACAATACGTCGAAGTCAAAGGCGATTTCTCCAACTACGTTGACGACCCTTACGCGCAACGCATCGAGCGCGCGCCAGTTTTCGACGAGGTCGAGATGGTTGTCATCGGCGGCGGCTTCGGCGGCCTGATGATGGGTGGCCGGCTACGCGAGGCCGGCTACGAAGATCTGCGGGTGATCGAACAGGGCGGCGACTTCGGCGGCACCTGGTATTGGAACCGCTACCCTGGTGCGATGTGCGACGTCGAATCCTACTGCTACCTGCCGATGCTGGAGGAACTGAATTACATCCCGCAGCACAAGTATTCGTTTGCGCCGGAGATCATGGAACATTCGAAGAATATCGCGCGCCATTACCGGCTCTACGACAACGCGCTTATGCACACCAGCGTCACTGCCATGAACTGGGATGAGGCGGCGCAGAAATGGGTGATCGAGACCGATCGCGGCGATCGCATGAAGGCGCGGTTTGTGGCGATGGCGAATGGCCCTCTGAACCGTCCCAAGCTGCCGGGCATTCCCGGCATCGAACAATTCAAAGGGCACACTTTTCATACCAGTCGCTGGGATTACGATTACACCGGCGGCGACAGCAGTGGCCAGCTGCACAAGCTCGCTGACAAACGCGTTGGCATCATCGGCACCGGCGCGACAGCCGTGCAATGTATTCCTCATCTGGGCGCGTCGGCCGCCGAGCTATATGTTTTTCAGCGCACGCCGTCTTCGGTCGATGTGCGTAACAACCGTGAAACCGATGCGCAATGGGCGGCGTCCCTGGAGCCCGGTTGGCAGTATCGCCGCATGGAGAACTTCAACATTCTGGTCAGCGGCGGTGATCAGGAAGTAGACTTGGTGGCCGACGGTTGGACCGACATCTTTCGCAATCTGACCGGCATCGCGGCCAAAACCGCCGCGCGCAAACTGGGCCGCCGGCTCACCGATCACGAGAAGAGCAAACTGATGGAGATGGCGGACTACGCCAAGATGAATACGGTGCGCGCGCGCGCCGACGACACTGTCAGTGAGCGCGAGACCGCCGAAAAGCTGAAGCCCTGGTACCGGCAGTTCTGCAAACGGCCGTGCTTTCACGATGATTATCTGCCGACTTTC
>JANMJF010000672.1:0-2819 GCA_031371245.1 Pseudomonadota bacterium
GAATTCAATGCGCTGGGCATCCCCTTCGACGACAAGGGACCGCGCACGCTTGAATACCTGGACGCCATGCGCGCCATCTGGACCCAGGCGCAACCTGCCTATCACGGTCGGTTCGTCGACTTCGCCAGTGTGCAGGCCTACCCGCGACCGATCCAGGTCGGCGGCCCGCCGGTGGTGTTCGGTGGTCACGTGCCAGCCGCCTTCCGTCGCACTGTGTCCCACGGCAACGGCTGGTATGGTTTTGGTCTCGATGTCGATGCGACCAAGAATTGTGTGCAGGGCCTGCGCACGGCCGAGCAGAAAGTCGCGCGGCCGGCGGCACTGGGCAAAATCGAAATCAGCGTCACGCCCTTCGGCAACATCGATCTGGACAAGGCCAAACGCTATGCCGAGGCCGGTGTCGAGCGTTTGATCCTGCTGTTTCCCACTACCTCGCCCACGGAGCTGTTTGCATTGGGCGCCACACGCGCGCAGATCCTCGACTATGTGAAGCGGGTGGGTGACGAGGTGGTGGGGCGGGTTTAATTCCGGCATTTGCGTCGGACCGAAACGCGGCGTCCTGGGCAGGATGGGCGCCGCTTGTCCGCCTGCGCCGCTTCAAGCGACACTGCGTCATTCACTTCGTCATCTGGGTTACGCATGACCGATCCCGCAGGCGGCACCGCGCCGTCCGCCCATCCCTCGCGCGCGCGTCAAGCTTTAAGCCTCACCCTGATTGCCCTCACCTTGGCGTTGGCCTACGGCAGCTGGTACGCCTACAGCGTATTTCTGGTGGCGCTGTTGCAGGACTTCGGCTGGAGTCGCTCGACCTTGGGTGGTGCGTTCTCCTTGTTCGCGCTGGTGCAAGGCGCGGCCAACCCGCTGCTCGGCATGTTGTGCGATCGCGTGCGGCCACCGGCGTTGGTGGCGTTCGGCAGCATCGCCCTGGGCGGCACGCTTTATCTCGACAGCTATATCAGTCAGCCCTGGCATCTCTATGTCTGCTTCGGCGGCTTGACGGCGGTGGCCGTGGCCTTCTGCGGCTGGATTCCGGCAGTGGTGCAGGTGCAGCGCCGTTTCCAGCGCCGGCTCGGTCTGGCGCTCGGCATTGTCAGTTCCGGGGTCGGGGTCGGCATGCTAGTGGTGGTGCCGCTGTGTGAATATCTGATCGAAGCCCATGGCTGGCGTGAGGCCTTTCGCGTGCTGGGTGTGATATGTACGGCCTGCACTTTGCCGGCAGCGTTATTCCTGTGGCGCGAGACGCCGATGTCCACGCCGACCCTGCCACTGAGTCTGGCGGCGCGGGCAGCCGCTCCGACCATCATCGATCGTACCCTCACGCTCAAGCAGGCCGCACGCACCGCGCCGTTCTGGATAATGGTCAGCACCTTCTTCTGCGGCAGTGTGTGCTCCCAGACTTTGCACGTGCATCAGGTTGCGTTTTTAGTTGATCACGGCGTCAGCAAGATGGTCGCCGCCTCGGTGGTGGGTGTGGTCGGCGTGGCGAGCATCGTCGGCAAAACCGGCGGCGGCTGGTTGTCCGACCGCATCGAGCGCGAACTGGTCTACATCAGCGGCATCGCGGTGCTGGTCGGTGCGGTCGGCGCGCTGCTGCTGGTCGGGGTGAGCGCGACACGCTGGGGCGTCTACGGTTACGCGGTCATGCTCGGCATTGGCTATGCGGTCACCGCTGCCATCATGCCGGCGATGGTCGCCGATCGCTTTCAGGGCCGGCATTTCGGTTCGATCCTCGGTGTCGGTCTGTTTGGCAGTGCGGCCGGCAGCGCCTTTGGTCCATGGATGAGTGGTTATCTGCATGACGTGACCGGCAGCTATGACTTGCCCTTCGCGATCGCGGCGGTGGCTGGCTCACTGGCGGGTGTGGCGGGCTGGGTGGCGCGTCGCATGCGGCGGCGCGCGCTGACCGCCAGCGCCGCGTGAAGGCGGGCGGTAAGCCAAGCATAATGGCGGCACTTCAATTTGCTTCGCCGCTATTCGCGCTGCGGGCCATGATTTGAATTCAAGAACAAAGCTACAAGGGCAAGCGTATGAAACTCGACTCATCCATCGTCGCCGTCATTACCGGCGGCTCTTCCGGTCTCGGCGAAGCCACCGCCCGTGCGCTGGCCGCCAAGGGTGTGAAGGTCGCCATCTTCGACCTCAACCAGGATAAAGGTGCGGCCGTGGCCAAGGAACTGGGCGGGGTGTTCTGTAAGGTCGATGTCTGCTCGGACACGGATGTTGACGCCGGCTTTGCCGCCTCGCGCGCGGCGCTGGGCCAGGAGCGCATCCTGATCAACTGCGCCGGCACCGGCAATGCCGTCAAGACCGCGAGCCGCGACAAACAGACCGGCGCCATCAAACATTTCCCCATCGACGCCTTCGACAAGATCATCCAGATCAATCTGGTCGGCACCTTCCGCTGCATCGCCAAGTCGGCGGCCGGCATGCTGGCGGTGGAACCGGTGGACGAGTACGGCGAGCGCGGCGTGATTATCAACACCTCCAGCGTCGCGGCCGAAGACGGCCAGATCGGCCAGGCCTCCTATGCGGCCTCCAAGGCCGGCGTGATCGGCATGACCCTGCCCATCGCGCGCGATTTGATGAACGACGGCATTCGTGTCAACACCATTCAGCCGGGCATCTTCAACACGCCCCTACTGCAGGGCGCGCCGGACAACGTCAAGGCCTCGCTGGCCGCCTCGGTGCCCTTTCCCAAGCGTCTCGGCGTACCATCGGAATTTGCACACCTGGCGCTGGCCATGATCGAGAACGGCTATTTCAATGGTGAGTCGGTGCGCCTCGACGGTGCTATCCGCATGGCACCGCGCTGAGCGAGG
>JANMJF010000719.1:0-3400 GCA_031371245.1 Pseudomonadota bacterium
CCGCTGGCCGACCCCGGGCTCGGCTATGTGTGCAGCCTGTATCGCATCCGTGGTGCACGCAATCTGGCGGAGCGCCTCGATCAACTTTCGATCAATGCCGACTTCATGCCGAGCGTGATCTTCACTTACATGACCCGCGCCGCAATCTTCTGCCTGGGCGCCTCGATCGCCTTTCGGCGTGCTGATCTGGAGGCGGTCGGCGGCATGGCCGCCTTCGCCGATTATCTGGTCGAAGATCACGAACTTGGACGGCGCCTGCACGAGCGTGGCCTCGACGTGCGCCTGGTGCCGATGACCATCGATCTGGCGCCGGACTACGCCAGCTTAGCTGCCTGGTGGCGTCATCAGGTGTATTGGGATCAGAACACCCGCGCCGCCAACCTGCCGGGTTTCGCCTTGACCATCCTCACCCGCGCCGTGCCCTTTGCCCTGCTTTACGCCGTGGCCAGCGGGCTCTCAACGGTCTCGCTCGCGATACTGGTGGCGAGCGTCGCCATCCGGGTCGGCAGCGCGGCAGCCATCGCCGCCATTCAGGCGGACGGCGAGACTCTGCGCGCCCTGCCATGGCTGCCACTACGCGATCTGCTGGCGCTGGTGTCCTGGGCGCTCGCCCTGTCGCGCAATACCTTCGAGTGGCGCGGCCATGTCTTCAGGCTCACGCGCGGCGGGCGCATCGTGCCGCGTGACGAAGCGGCGTGAAACTCGGCTCGGTGCTGGCGCTGGTCGCCGGCCTCACACTGCTTGGCCTGGTCATTGCCAATAGCGATCTCGGCCAAGTCGCGCAGCGGCTGGCCAATCTGTCGTGGACCGACGCGTTGTGGGTCATGGCGCTCTTCACCGTGGCCTGGGGCGCCGAGATCCTGGCCTGGGCCTTGACCTTCACGGAGCGGCCCGCACGCGGTAGGTGGCTCGGGCACCTGTGGCTGGTCAACATGGTCGGCGAAGCGATGAATGTGGTGATGCCCTTCGGCTCGCTGGGCGGCGAGCCGGTCAAGGCCTGGCTGCTCAAGCGCCATTATGCAGTCGCCTATCGCGAAGCGGCCGCGACCTTGGTATTGATGCAGACCCTGCTGGCCCTCGCCGAGGCCTTGTTCGTCGCCGTCGGCGCATTGCTCGCCGCTGCGCTCGGCATTCTGCCGCCGTCCATCGAACATCTGTTGAGCGGCGCGGCGCTGGTCTTGGTGGTGTTGATGGCGCTCACCCTGATCGGCCTGCATCAACGTTGGTTGCAGTATTCGATGGACGCCTTCGAACAGCGCTTTGGTGGCGCGCGTTATGCGGCCGTCAAGGACAGTCTCACGCAAGTCGAACATGCCCTCGCCGATTTCGCGCGCGCCCAACCGCGCCGTTTCGCCGGCAGTACGCTGTTGTTTCTGGTCAACTGGATAGGAGGTGCCGCAGAAGTGTGGCTGCTTATGCAGTTGCTTGGGGCGCCGCTGCCCTTCGCTCACTGCTGGGTGGCGGAAGCGGCGGTGGTCATCATCCGCTCTCTGACGTTCTTCTTGCCCGCGCAGCTCGGCTCCGTAGAGGCCGTGACGGTCTATGTGATTAGCGCACTCGGTGGCAGCGCCGACATCGGCCTCGCACTGGCCGCTTTGCGCCGTGCGCGTGAACTGGCGTGGTCGGTGCTGGGTATAGGCGTCGGTGCCGCCTATCACCTCGAATGGCGCGCCGCCGCGCGCGGCTGATGGTCGCCTAACCGAGCATTCCGTGCTCTTGCGCCGCGGCCAAGGCAGCCAGCACGCGCTGTACTTCCTCGACCGTCATGCTCGCGAACATCGGGAGACAGAGGTGGCGCGCGCACAGGGTTTCGGCCTGTTCCAAGCCCGGCCCGGCCAGATGCGCCAGCGCCGGATGTTGGTGCAAGGCCTTTTCATACACTTCACCGGCGCAGATCACACCATGGCTCTCGCGCAGCCAGCGCTTCAGCGCGGCACGCTCGACACCATCGCGCAGCATGACCGGATATTTGTAGTAATTGGCGTGGCAGTTGGCCGGCGGCGCGATGGGCGTTAAACCGCAGTCACGAGCCGCAAAGGCGGTGTCGTAGTACGCCGCCCAGCGCCGCCTGTCGGCGACCATCTGTTCGAGATGGGACAAATGGCGCAGGCCGATGATGGCGTGGGGCTCGGACATGCGCCAATTGCTGCCCAGCCGCACATGCACATTCTGGTGGAAGCTGGCCTTACCCTGATCGCGATAAATGCGCGCCTCGGTTGCCATCTCATCATCATCGGTCACGATCATGCCGCCCTCGGCGCTGGTCATGACCTTGGTCGGATAAAAACTGAAGGAACCGGCGATGCCGAAGGTGCCGGCGTGCTGACCGTCCAGGCGTGAGGCGTGCGCATGGGCGGCGTCTTCCACCAGCCACAGGCCACGTTCTGCGGCGAGCTTGACGATGGCCGGCAGGGCATCGGTCACGATGCCGGCGATGTGCACGATCATGATGCCGGCCGTATTAGGCGTCAGCTTGCGCAGAATTTCGGCCGGGCTAGTCGACATGGTGCGCGGGTCGCAGTCCATGAGTATCGGATTGCCGCCAGCGGCGATGACGGCGGTAGCGGTGGCCATGAAGGTGTCGGCTGGCACCAGCACATCGCGCCCGTCGAAGGCCAGCACACGCAGGATGATTTCCAGCGAACTGGTGCCGCTATTGACTGCGATAGCGTGCTTGGCACCCGTCAGCCGCGCGAACTCGGCCTCGAACTGTTCGCCGTATTGACCCAAGGTGAGCTGGCCGTTGCTCAAAACCTCGTCGATGCGCGCGGTGATCCAGCGCCGATCCTCGGCCGTGAAGTCGATGCGGATGGGCGGCACGGGCGGGCGCAGCGCGCCGGCGTCGGGTGTAGAAGCCATGGGATTCCCGTCAATTATCGATTTAAATTTGTGGCGCGATGATGGCCGAGGGCGTGCGTGCCGTCGATGGTTAACCGCTGCGCAGATCCATGAAACCACCCGGCTTGAGATCCAGCGCGAGCAAGCGCGCCGCCACCGCCGGACTCAGCAGCGCGGCGAATTCTGCTTCGTTGAAATAGCCCGGCATGGCAGCCGCGACTTCCGCATCGCGGCTCACCGCCGGATGCAGATGGATCTCCACCGTGCCGGCCGGCAGCCGGTCCAGAAACCTGAGCAGACAAGCTTCGTCGACCCGGCCACTGTCGCGCACACCCAGCAGCCAGTCGTTATGGGCGAGACCCGCGCGCCGCAGACGCAGGGCCATCAAAGCTAGCCATGGCGCGAGCAGGAGGCCGGGCAGACCGGCCAGCGCCAGGGGTTCGCGCGGCAAGCGCACAGCGGCGGCGCCGGGCGGCAGATTGCGCAGGATTTCGCTCAGTACCGAAGGGTGCAGATGCATGTGGTTGTGCACGTCGACGTGGTCGAGGGTGAGTCCGGTGGC
>JANMJF010000740.1:0-12069 GCA_031371245.1 Pseudomonadota bacterium
TTGGTCGGAATGCCACCCATGTTGTAGTGCACGGTCGGCAGCACCGGAATCGGCTCGCGGGTGACGTCGACTCCGGCGAAGATTTCCGCCGACTCGGCGATACCCGGCAAACGCGAATTGATGACGTCGGCGCCGAGATGCTCAAGATGCAGATGAATGTGATCGGCATCGGGCCCCACCCCGCGGCCTTCGCGGATTTCTATCGTCATGGAACGCGAGACCACATCGCGCGAGGCGAGATCTTTGGCGTTGGGCGCATAACGCTCCATGAAGCGCTCGCCCTTGGAGTTGGTGAGATAACCGCCTTCGCCACGCACGCCTTCGGTGATCAGACAGCCCGCGCCGTAGATGCCGGTCGGATGGAACTGAGTGAATTCCATGTCCTGCAACGGCAGACCCGCGCGCAACACCATGCCATTGCCGTCGCCGGTGCAGGTATGGGCGGAAGTGCAGGAGAAGTAGCTGCGCCCATAGCCGCCGGTCGCCAGCACCACTTGATGGGCGCGGAACAGATGCAGACTGCCGGTGGCCAGATCCCAGGCCAGCACGCCGCGGCACACGCCGTCCTTGTCCATTACGAGATCGATGGCGAAGTATTCGATCATGAATTCGGCGTTGTGCTTCAGCGACTGCTGATAAAGCGTGTGCAGGATAGCGTGACCGGTGCGGTCCGCCGCCGCGCAAGTGCGCTGCGCGATGCCCTCGCCGAAATTAGTCGTCATGCCGCCGAACGGACGCTGATAGATCTTGCCGGCTTCGGTGCGCGAGAAGGGCACGCCATAGTGCTCGAGTTCGATGACCGCCGGTATCGCCTCGCGGCACATGTACTCGATGGCATCCTGATCGCCGAGCCAGTCGGAGCCCTTGATGGTGTCGTACATGTGCCAGCGCCAGTCGTCGGGACCCATATTGCCGAGCGCGGCGCTCATGCCGCCCTGCGCCGCGACGGTGTGGCTGCGAGTCGGGAAGACCTTGGTAAGACAGGCGGTGGCGAGGCCGGCCTCGGCCATGCCGAAGGTCGCGCGCAGGCCGGCGCCGCCGGCGCCGACCACCACCACGTCGTATTTGTGTTCGATCAGTTCGTAGGCAGCAGGCATGGGGTATTCCGTCAAGTCATTCCGAAAGAGATCTTGAGCACCGCGACGATGCCCAGCAGCGCACCCAGCGCGCAGCCGAATTTCATCGCGATCAGCAATCCGATCTTGGCGATTTCCGCGTGCACGTAATCTTCGATCACAACCTGCAGCCCAAGCTTGGCGTGATAGAACATGGCACCAATCAGGCCGATGAGCAGTACGGTCACGAAGGGCGAACGGATCCAGTTAGTGAGATCGACGACATCGTCGTGCATGTGGGTCAGAAGCGCGGTGACGAACCACAGCGACAAGGGCATGAGGGCGATTGCACTCAGGCGCTGGTGCGTCCAGTGATAGGTACCGGCACGGGCCGAACCCAAACCGAGCACACGGGATAAATCGCTGCGTAGTTTCATGCCGCACCTCGCTGCGCGATGACGCAGGCCCAGGTCAGCATGGTCAACAGTAGCGACGCACCGAGCACGGCGTAGCCAGTTTTATAGGCGGTGCCGAGATCGAAGCCCCAGCCGCTATCCCACAGCAGATGGCGTACGCCGTTACACAGGTGGTAATAGAAGGCGAAGCTCCAGCCGACCAGCAAGAGCTGGATGGGCAGCGAGCCGATGCAATGCTGGGCGGCCTCGTAGGCTTCCATGCCCTGGGCAGCGGCCACCAGCCAGTACAACAGGACCAGGGTGCCGACGCTCAGCGCGACGCCGGTGATGCGATGCATGATCGACATGCCCGAGGTCAATTGCGGGCGATAGATTTGCAAATGCGGTGAGAGCGGATTTCCGGCCATGGCTTAAACGTTCACTTTGCTGGTTAGCGACGGGCATCGACGTCGCGTCGGCACCGTCGACTTACTCAAAAATCGATGCATCGGCCCTTGCGTTCCCAATCGCCGTAGCGGGTCGGTTCAAGCCCGGCCGGCCCGCCGATTTCGCGCGGTGCTTGCGGCACTGGTGTGGCCGCTGGCGGCGCCTCGCGCTCGTCGTGCGCGACGGGCGGCGTGGTCGGCGGAGGGGTGGTGTCGTCGGTGACCATGGTGCCTGATGCTGGGAGCCTGAGGGAGTGGGGCGCGCTCGGCGGCGCGGGCCTAGTATCTTTTCATGACCGGGTAATTTCAAGCTGAGGGATAGACGCCTATGCTCTCGCCCAGGATGAATGGATTCCAGGGACCGGTGCATCTCGATCTACAGCCTTCGGCGTGGCTGCCGCGTGTGATCGTGGCCGTGCATCTCGTTGTGCTCACCACGCTGTGTTTCGTTTATCCGCCGTCCAGTCCGCGCAATCTGCTGCTTGGTGCCATCTCGCTGCATGGTCTGTGGCTCGCATTGCGACTGCGACGTGTGCCGCCACGACTTGCCATTGCGCGGCTGGAGCTCAGCGCGCAGCACACCTGGTGTGTCGTATTTTGCGACGGTCGTCAGGTCGAGGCGCGACTGCGCGGCGCGGCGCTGGTGTCACCACTCATGACCACGCTCAGCCTGCATTGCGCTGACGGTGTGCGATGCGAGGTGCTGTTATTGCCGGATAGGGTCGACGCCGATGCCTATCGGCGCCTGCGGGTGCGGTTACGACGAATGTCCGACTGAAGTCGGACCTACATTTCAGGGCTTGAATCCCAGGCTCCCTGTAGGTCCGACTTCAGTCGGACATTCTATCTATCCAGAACACTCACCCCCACCATGCCATCCGCCACGCCAGCCACAACTTGCGCAGCGGTAGCACGTCGACCCGTCGCTCCAGCACACCGCAGTCATCCGCTCTGGTCAGCAGCAAGGCTTCGGCCGCACACACCGCGAGCGTCGTGAACAGTCGTTGCTGGCGGCGTAGCGTGCGCGGCAGGGCCGCGCTGCGCGAGACCAGCTCATCGAGCAACCAGTCAAGGTGGGGCGCGAGCACCGCGCGTAGTTCGCTCGACGCCTGGGCACCGCGTACGGCATCGACACTCAGGCGCGCCGCGCGCAGTTCTGCGTCGGCGAGCAGCACAGGCGTGCTGCGACGATGCGGACGCAGCCCGCGCAGGCCATCGGTTAGTTCGAGCACACAGCCCAGACCGACCAGTGCAGCGCCCTCGGTGGTGCTGACCGGCGCGCCGAGGTTGACGTAGTGTTCAAGTAAAGGGCCGTGTTGTGCTTGCACGTGGCCGAGCAAGGCGGCGCGATCGATGAGCGGCGCTGCGTTCAAAGCGACGATAGTCATCATCACCAGCTGTTCGAACACGCCGAGCACGGCCGGTTCGCGGCTCACCAGCGGCAGCAGGGCGCGCGCCAGCGGATGACGTGGTGTGCCGGCCGCGAGGTGCTGCAATTCGCTTTGCCACCAGGCGAGTTTGAGATGGGCGACGCCACGATCGGAACAACTGAGCGGAATATCGGTGATGGCGCGTCGGGCCGCTTCCAGGGTGCGCGCGGCATCACGCGCGACGGGCGGTAGATAGAGCGTCGCGTAGTAAAAATCGTCGGGCGCGGCCACCGCGCCGGCCGACGATGGCGCGTGCGCCTCAAGGTTCAGATCCACGCCAGCAGATCCCTTGCGCAGGCGATGCTGCCGTCACTTCCCCAGTGCTCGGGATGGTCATCGGCACCGATATAGCCGTATAGCGCGACCAGTACCGGCATACCCGCTGCACGCGCCGCTTCGACATCGCGCTCGGCATCGCCGACATACAGACAGCTCGCGGCTGGGATGCCGAGCTGGCGCGCGCCCTCCAGCAGCGGATCAGGGAAAGGTTTGGCGCGTGGTGTGGTATCGCCGGAAATCACGCAGGCAGCGCGTCGCTCCAGACCCACGGCTGTGAGCAGGGGTGTGGTCAGCCAGCCGGGTTTATTCGTGACGATGCCCCACGGCAGGCTGCGCGCTTCGAGTGTCAGCAACACTTCCTCGACGCCAGCGAAAGGCACCGTCGCCTGCGCCAGCACCGCCGCGTAGTGATCGAGCAGGCGCAGGCGGCGCCGTTCGAAAGCGGCAGGCTCGGCCGCTACGCCGAAGCCCGCGCGGATCAGCGCCGCACTGCCGTGGGAGACATGCGGACGGATCGCGGCGACCGCCAGCGGTGGCAGCGCTTCCTCGGCGCGCAAGAAATTTAAGGCGAGCACAAAATCGGGCGCCGTATCGAGCAGGGTGCCGTCCAGATCGAACAGCACTGCGCGCGGCGAGCTGGTTAAGCGCACGGCGCGCGCGTCAATCCATCTCGCGGGCGAAGGTCGCGAGATAGTTGACCCTCGGCGCCGCGCCGAGTCGCGCACGGCGCGTCACAGGGTCGTAGTGCATACCGCGAATGTCGCGTGTCACCAGTCGCTGATCACGGGCCATGCGCGCCAGTTCCGCCGGCCGCACGAACTGCATGTAATCGTGGGTACCGCGCGGCACCAGCGCCAGAACATATTCGGCCAACACTACGCCGAGCAGGTAGGACGTCACGTTGCGGTTCAAGGTGGATATCACCAGCACGCCGCCGGGTTTAAGCAGCGTTGCGCACGCCTTGAGCAGCGAGTCGGGCGCCGGCACGTGCTCTATCAGTTCGAGACAGGTGACAACATCGAAATGGCCGGGCTGGCGGGCCGCCAGATCTTCCGCCGTGATGGTCTCGTAATGCACGGACGCAGCGTGGGCCATGGCGTGCTGGCGCGCCACGTCAATCAATGCCGCCGACGCATCGATGGCGGTGACATGCGCGCCACCGCGTGCCAGTGCTTCACTGAAAATACCACCACCGCAACCGATGTCGGCGATCTGCGCGCCTTTCAAACACGCCTGCGCGGCGACGTAGTCATAGCGGCAGGGGTTGATGTCGTGCAGGGTGCGGCACGGGCCTGCGCTATCCCACCAAGCGGCGGCCAAGGCCGAGAATTTGTCGCGTTCGTCGGGATCGAGATTGAGGGTCATGGCAGGCCTGGGCGCGAACGATAAGGCAGTCGATTGTAATGGGCGGACAAACGCGCACCTAGAACACTGTGGGTCGGAATTCATTCGGACATTGCTGCCAGAAGACTATCTCAATCGATCTCCCTCACCACTCGGAAGCCGGTGAATTGATCGCCATTGGCGGCGAGTGGCACGCGTGCTGCCGAGCGCAAGGCCGCGCCGCGATCAGCATAAGACCCGCCGCGCGCCACCTGGCGCCCATCACCACCGGGCTGCGCGCGGCCATCGCTGCCAGCATTGCCGTAGGTGGCTTGCCAGCCGTCCTGCACCCATTCACGCACATTGCCGAGCATGTGATAGAGCTTGAACTCGTTGCGGTTGACGCTGCGGTCATTGGCAGGCACGGGTGTGGTGACGAGATTCTTGAAACTGTAGCGTGCATGGGTCGGCAGAATCTCGCTGCCGAAGGGGTAGGGCGTGGTGCTGCCGGCACGCGCTGCGTATTCCCATTCCGCTTCGCTCGGCAAGCGATAGTTGGCGCCGCTGGCCTTGCTCAGCCATTGGGTATAGGCAGTGGCGGCCGCCCACGACACGTTGACGACCGGCAGCGCCGGATCGCGCCAGGGCTGGGCCGGGCAGACGGTGTGGGTGGCGGTGCAGAACTGTGCGAATTCGGCGCCACTGACTTCGAACACGGCGATGGCAAAGGGCCGTTCTAAACGCACAGTATGGCGTGGCTGCTCTTCTTTCTCCTCGCCGCCCATCGCGAACTCGCCGCCCGGCAGCACCACCAGCGCCGGGCCTTTGCCAAGCGCGTTAAGCGCGTCCTGACAATAGGGCCGGCGGGTCTTGGCCAGCGCTGCTTTGCAGGCGTTACGTGCACGCCTGGTCTGGCGCGCGGGCTGGCTGTCGGCGACCGACGCTATCGCCGCAGTCGCTGTTGCAACCGTGGGTGGGGCGGCGGGCATCGTTGCTGCCGCCAGTGTCAAGGGTAGCGCTGGCGCCGTGGCACCGGCCGCTGCGGGTGCCGTCGTGGGCACGGCGGCAGACGGCGGCTCAGGCGCGGTGATGGCGACGGTATCGGCTGTCGCTGCAACGGCCGTCACGCCGGTAGTGGCAGATTTATTGCGGGCCACCGCTGCCCGCAGTTGTTCTTGTTCGGCGCGCGCCACCTGCCAGGCTTCATGCGCGCGCAGCAGGCGCGGGTCGCGGGCGCCGAGGCGCGTCATCAGATCCAGCAATTGCTGCTCGGTAGCCAGTGCTTCTACAGCGTCACCGAGAGTCTGCAGGGCGCGCTCGGCCTGGATCTGTTCGAGCACTTTGTCGATCAGTCGGCGCATGGTCGGCGCGCCGCGCAGTTGTTCGCGCGTCGTGCTGTCGAGGCCATCCCAGCGCTCGCCAAGCGCAGCGAGATTGGCACTTTGCCACTGGTTGGCGCTTAGAAATTCTGCCAGCAGATCGTTCGCCTGCGATGGGTCGACGGGCATGGCAGCAACCGCCGGCGAAGTGGGCTCCGACGATTTGTACTGCCGCAGCGCCCAACCGCCCGCGCCGAGCGCGAGCGCGGTCACTGCAAGGATGACGAGCAGGCTGCTTTTGCGCGGCACGCTGGGGGTCGGCAGCACGAGTAGCGGCGCCAGGATTTCCTGGGTGGTATCGCCGGCATCGTCCTCGTAGGGAAACACCGTGCGCTGTTCAGGCTCCGGCGGCGCAAAGGCGAGCACGGGCAGCTCGCCGGCTGCGATGCGCGTCAGTAGTTCGTGACGCTGCTTGCGATAGGTCTCGCGATCGAGCGCACCGAGCGCATAGGCGCGTGACATGTCACGCAGGGTGGCGAGCTTCATGCCTGCCTCCCTCGCGCGTGTTGCGTGACTGCCATGGCGCTCAGTCCCGCTCAGGATCCGAGATCGAGCACAACACGGAAACCGGTGGCCTTGTCAGCGGTGCCGGCATGGGCTTTCTCAAGCGCGAAATCGCACTTGCTGAACATGTCTTCAAAAGCACCACCGCGGGCCGCGATGCTGCCGCCGTCAACCACCCATTCCTGCGCATTGCCGACGTAGTTATATAAACCCCAGCCGTTGGCCTTGCCAGTGTTGACACCCATGGTGGCCTGGCCTTTCAACAACTGACCGGCTTGCTCGACACGGCAGTTGTAGTCCTTCTTTGGCTGGTCGCCACCGGCATTAGCGGCATAGGTCCATTCCTGATTGTTCGGCAGGCGGAATTTCTGGCCAGTGCGCTCGGCCAACCACTGGGTGTATTCCTGGGCCTGGGCCAGCGTGATGCCGGTGACAGGCAAGACGGCATCCTGCGCGGGTAGCGGCGCGCACTTGCCGCTCATCTTGCAATAGCGATTGAAGTCCGCCACCGACACTTCAAATTTACCGACTGCAAATGGCTTGGCGATGCCTTCGCCGGCGGGCACCACCACCATGTAGGGGCCGGGTTCCTTGGTCGCTACGAAGTAGAAGCAGGTGCCGGCTTTGCGCTTGCCATGGCCGGCGAGTTTGGCCTCGCAGGGGTTGGTCGGTGGTGGCGGTGGCGCGAGCGGTGCGATGCCGCCGGCCAGCTTGGCGATTTCCTGCTCGAGTTTCTGTTTGCGCTGCTTGAGCGCGGCATTGTCTGACCACAGCGCCAATGCGCCATTGAGTTCGCCGCGTGCCGCCAGCAGGATGTTATTGGCTTGAGCTTTGTTGGCATCCGCACCATCGCTCTGCCATTGCGCGACGCTGGCCTTGCCTTCGTTAAAGCGCGCATCGAACTGGCCGACGATTTCCTTGACCTGTTTGACGCGCGCGTTGAAGGCGCCCTTCAAGGTCACGATTTCTGGATTCTCGGCCTCGGTCACGGTCGCCTTAAGCAGCAGGTCCTTGGCCACTGACAGCAGTGCCTTGTCCAAGGCCTGCTTGATGTCGGGCGCGTACTTGGAAGTCGGTGCGGCGAGTTTGACCGGCTCGATGGACGCGATCGGCTGATTACCCGGGAACAAGTCCTTGGCCTGTTTGATGATGTCATTGGCGGCCAGGCCTTCGGACTTTTTCAGCGCTTCGATACGCGTCGCGATGTCCTGTGCCCAGCCCCCTTCGGCTTTGCTGAACTCGCCTGGGTCGAGCACCTGCACTTCCGAGACTTTGGCCAGCGCTTCACCGAGGTCGAAATCGGGGCGTTTCAACATCTTCACCAGTTCCTGTTTGTTGCCGTCGACGGTGTAATCGCGCACCGCAAGCTTGCAATCCTGACGTTGTGGCTGCAGATCGGCGCAGGCCTTGGCGAAGCGCAACGCGGCGGCGAAGTCGTTCTTCGGCACTTGCTGGGTGGCGAGCTTGAGATAGGCGCTGGCCAGCAGTCGCGGTGCGTCTGCGCTCACGTAGGGGTCGGGAGTGTTCGCGACGTCTTTGCGCAGGCTGTCAAAAGTCTTGGCGGCATTGGCGACATCACCGGCCTTGGCCTGTGATTCGAAGGTCTGCTTCAAACCCTCGATGCGGGCCAGGTGCGCCTGTTCCGCCTGTTCCAGTTCAAAGGCGCCGGTGGCGTCTCGCAAAGCCGCGCGCTCATCGGCGAGACCCGGTGCATCGGGTGCGTAGCGCTCGGCGTCGGCGATGAGGTTGGCACCTTCGGCGAGACGTTCCTGCAAGCGCATCTCGCCCGCGCGTTCAACCAGCTTGGTCGCTATCTTGGTAGCGGCCTCTTTGATCCAAACATCGTTCGGATCGCCAAACGCGGCGATATCACCCATTTTCTGGCGCACACCTGCGCGCCACGCGCGATCAGCGTCACTCTCGGTCAATAGTGTGTCGATAGCGGTCTTGGCCTCGGCGACCTGCTTCTTCTCGGCCTCCTCCCTGACCTGTTTGCGCTTGCTTTCAAGGGTGTCGAGCTTGGCCAGCAGCTGGCTCGATTGCGGCAACCATACGAGTGCATTCTGGGTCAACGCTACCGCCTCGTCCCACTTGCCGGTGGCGAACATCTGTGCGGCGCGCTTGTCGATGGCGGCCGCGAGTCTGGTGCCGGCGGCGGCGCTGCGTTCATCGTCGGGACGGTCGGCGTGCAGCCTGTCGAGGGCGGCGAACGCGTTATCGAATGCGGCGCGATCCTGTCCGATCCTGGCGAGCGTTTCAGTGAAGGCGGGCAGGGCGGTCTCGAAACGCGCCTGGCGCTTGGCCAGCTCGGCGGCACGTGCCGTATCGTCGGCACTTCTGAGCATGGCTTCGAGGGCTGCTTCAGTGTCGAGCATGGCCGCTACCGTGGCGCTCGGTGCGTAAGCTCGGGCCGTATCGAGTGCGGTGCCGGCGCCGTTCACATCGCCCTGATCACGCCGCACACGGGCGTGGCGCAATTGCGCGATGGCGAGTTGATCACGGGCTTGGCGGGTGGTGGCGTGCCGCGCCGCGATGTCCTGCAATTGCGTGAGTTGCTCGTCGGCCTCAGGGCTCAGCTTGTTGGCCGCCACCGCTTGTGTGATGCCATCGCGCAACGTCGTGATCTGGGCATTGAACTCGCTGGCAAAGCTGGCAATGCGGTCGTTTAAGCCACGCATGCCGAGCACGCGCAACATGCGACTGTAGTCGCCGAGCATGAGATCGCTCGCCGACCAGTTGCGCGAACTCTCAAGCGCAGCGAGGTCGCTTGTGACGCGTGGTTCGATGTCCTTGCGCAGTTTTTCCAGCAAGGGGTTGCTCGGATCGAGTTTGGCCAGGTCGACTACCTCGTTCTGCACCGCCAGATAAGCCGGCAGACCCTGCTTGCCGTCGAGCGCCTTGCGCACCGCGTCGACCGCGCCGAGCAGGCGCGCAGTGGTTTCGGCACGATCCCGCGCGCCGCCGATCTTGTCGGCCAGATCACTCAGGTATTTGTTGTCGCGTCCGATCACCTCCAGACCTTTCTGACTGAGCTTGTCGGCGAAGTCGAACTGCTTGTCGCTCAGCGCCTGGTTGATGGCATTGGCAAAGGCGCCGGGCAGACGACGGTCTTTCAACATCGGATAGGTCGGGTCGATTTTGGCCACCACCGCCATCGCGTCGTAAATGTCGTCTTCGTTCGCGACTGCGAGCAGTCGGCCGTTTTCCAGCGCGTTGTTGAATTTGTCGACTTGCTCGGCGAGGACGCGATTCTTGCTGTCGTCGATCTGTTCCTTGAGATTGTTAAGGATCGACGAGTCGTGATAGACGCTGTAGCCCTGGGCTTTATCGAGGATTTGTTGTGCGCCGATAAAATCGAACTTGCCGGCCGCGATATCGATTCTGGCGCGCACGCCTTCTTCGAAATATTTGAGGATGGCTTCCTTGGCCTCGGTCAGAATGCGATCGCGTTTGCCGGAATCGAGCTGTTGTGTATCGAGACCGTTCAAGACCTGCTCAATCTTCTGTGCATCACCACTGCGCGCCAGTGCGATGCGGGTGTCGGTATCGCGACGGTCCATCATATTCATCATCGGTACGACACCGACTGCGGCCAGCAGCACGGCGGCGGCTGGTATCACGATCAGCGGATTCTTCCACGGCGAGGTCTTACCTTCGAAATCGAGCAGGAACTGCGCGGTGGTTTGGCTGCGCTTGTCGCGGGTGAAGGCCAGACCCTGTTCGAGGCCGCGCCACTGCTTGCGGGTCAGGCCCTTGACCGCTTCCGGCACCAGACCATTGTCGCGGGCCTTGTTGGCCGGAATCTTGTTGAACGGGTGTTTGCCGGTGAGCAATTCATAGGTGACGCAGGCCAACGCGTAGATGTCGTCGCGCGGATCGGGCTCTTCGCCTTCGAGCATTTCGGTGCTGGCATAGGCGGGTGTCAAGGCGCCGAGTTTGCCTGGATCGAAAATCGTCGTTTCGCCTTCGGCCGCGCCAGGATTCTTGACCGCGCGCGCGATACCGAAGTCGAGCACCTTCATCTGCCCGTCCTTGGTCAGGAAGCAGTTGCCGGGCTTGAAGTCGGAATGAACGATGTTGTGTTCGTGAGCATAGACCAGCGCCGCGCCCAGACCTTGCACCATAGTCAATGCTTCGGCGAAAGGCAGACCGCTCCTGGGTCGCACCACCTTCTTGATGAATTCATTGAGTGGCTGGCCTTCGAGTAATTCCATGACCAGGAAGGCGAGACCGTCCTCGGTCTGATCGAAATCGTAGACGGTCGCGATATTCGGGTGGGCGAGTTTCTGTTGCCGGCTCGCTTCGCGCTGGAGTGCGATGAAAGAATCGGGATGCTGCTTGAAATCTTCGTTCAGGACCTTCAGCGCAACACGCGGTTGTTTGTCCTTGGCGCGCACTTTGATCAAATCACTGCCGAGGAACACTGAGCCCATGCCACCAACGCCGAGTACGGCGTCGAGCTTGAAGCGTCCGCGCAGTACTGCGCCGGGTTCGATCCTGGTCGGACTAAGGGCCGCGCTCGGCGCCGACCAATCGCTACCGGTACCACCGGTTTGGCTATCGCCAGTCGGCCATGAGGCGGAAGTTTCCGAGCCGGTTTCGCCGCTCAGATCAAAATCGATGCCGCCAGTGGTCGACGCTTGGCGATGGGAGTGGGTTTCACCACTGGTGATGTCGAGGATCTCGGTCGCATCGCCGCCCGTCTGACGCAGGTTGTCCGTCAGTTCCATGAGGTCGTGACCACCCATGAGGCGTGTCGCGTCTTCATAACGCGTGCCGATGTGCGTGGCGTCCGCACGGCCGACCATCGGTGTCGCTTCGACGCGCACGGTGATGCGGCTTTTGAGCCTTGCGTAGGTTTCGGCGTCGATGCTGCCGTCGACCACGGCCTGCTTGAGCTGGTCCATGATCGCCACGACCGCCTGCGGGCGCTTGGTCAGCAGCTTGTCGATATTTCCGGCCACCGCTTCGAAGTCGATTTCACCGCGCGCCAGACGTTCGAGCGTGGTCTTGAAATCAGCCACTGCAACGGCCTCCAACGGCGGCCATGACGGGCGTATCGAATGATGGAATCATGTGCTCAAGTTTCGGGATTTTACCGGCCGCGTGCGGTGCGACCAGCCTTAAATTTTCGTGACCTTGACCACGCACACACTGACATTATCCACCGCGCCGCGCGCGAGGCGGACTGATCTCGCCGACCAAAACCCGTGCGCGCATCTACGATCGCGACGGCGTGCTGATCCTCGACAGCCGCG
>JANMJF010000762.1:0-8961 GCA_031371245.1 Pseudomonadota bacterium
GCCGCAGGCCAGCGGCGGGGGATTCCTCGGCATTGGCAACGGCGGTATGTTGCCGGGTCGAGGTGTGATGGGTGACGCGGCGACCGGTGCTGCGCTCGGCGCGGCGGGTGGTGCTATCGCCGGCAATGTGGGGCAGGGTGCTGCGATTGGTGCGGTGGCGTCGACCTTATTTGGTGCCTTGAATCGAGCCACCGACAAACCGGCGGCACCCCCGCCACAACCGCCGCAGGCGGATTACTACCGTCAGCAGCAGGCGGCTGTCTCGCAGGAATACAACCAGCGTCTGCAGCTGACCAACGACTACAATCGCGCTTTCGGCACCTGCATGGGCGCGCGCAACTATACGGTCAACTGAGCGGACCACGCTGAATTCAACAGCGATCGGAACTGCGGCCCGGCGCGAGTGCGGCGGCCGCGCTCAACGCAGCAGGGTTTGAATGGCTTCGAAATGCGGGTGGCTGGCATCGCCCAGCCATTCGAACACCACCGATTCAGCGCTGACCACCTGCACGTCGGCCTGACGGAGGCGGTCCAGGGCATTCTGGTAGTTCTCGAGACGGCGCGAGCAGATGGCGTCTTCAACCACGAATACGTCCAAACCCTGGGCGCGCAGATCAAACGCGCTCTGCAGCACGCAGATGTGCGCTTCCATGCCGACTAAAACCGCCTGGCGACGCCCGGTGGCGCCGAGCGCGTGACTGAAATCCCGTGCTTCGCAGCAGGAAAATGCGGTCTTGGTGAAGCGCCGCGCGGTTCGCGGCAAGGCCGCGGCGATGGTGGGGTGGGTCGCGCCCAGTCGCTGCGGGTATTGCTCGGTGTGCAGTACCGGCAGATCGAGCAGCCCGGCAGCGTGGACGAGCAGCGTAGCGTTGAGGATGACGCGATTGAGCACCTTACCAGGCATCGTGTCGCCGACCCGCTGCTGCAGATCGATCACCACCAACACCGCTAGTGCAGCGTGACATTTAACCGCGCCAGGCGTGCCGTCGAAACCGCTCATGGTTTGGGTCCTGGATTCACGGATGCGCAGAAGCAGCGCTCGGTGCCGCACTCGAAGCGCTGCCCAGCAGCCAGGAATTGGCGGCCGCCAGATCATCTGGCTGCAAGCTGCCCGCCGCCTTTTTCAGGCGCAAGGTTTCAACGATGTAGTCGTAGCGCGCGCGGGAGAAATCGCGTTTGGCCTGATACAGGCTGCGCTCGGCGACGACTACATCGACGCCGGTGCGGGTACCAACCTCAAAGCCTGCACGCGTCGATTCAAGCGCGGTTTGGGACGATACCACCGCTTGGCGCAACGCCTTGACCGAGCTGATCTTGGTCGCCACGCCGAGATAGGCTTCACGGGTTTCGCGATGCACGGCACGTTGAGTCTGCTCAAGACGTTCGAGCGTCGCGTTGCTCTGATGTTCAGCGGCGCGCGTCCGCGACACCACCTGGCCACCTGCATAAATCGGCACCGTGACTTGTATACCGATGTCGTTCTGTGCCACCGAAGAGCTGCCAAAGCGGCCACCTTGTTTGTTGAAGCTGTGGCCGCCGACAATGTCGAAGCTCGGGTAGTGCCCGGCAGATTGACGACCGATCTCTTCATGGGCGATGTCAGCCGCCATGCGTGCGGCACTGAGCGCCAGGTTGCGCTCCAGGGCGGTGGAGGTCCAACGTTCGATATCGAGGGGCTCGGGAATTACCAAGGGTAGGTTTTCGCCGAGCGGTGCAAGATCGAGATCGTAGTTGGCCGTCACTTCGCGCAATGCTTCGTTAGCGTTCTGAACCTCGTTTGTCGCGCTGATCTCGCTGGCCTGGGCGCGATCGTAGCCGGCCTGTGCCTCCTGCACGTCCGTGATGGCGATCAGGCCGACTTGAAAACGCTGTTGCGCCTGATCGAGCTGACTCTTCAACGATTCGGTTTCGGCCTTGGCGAAGACCAGGCTGTCGTGGGTAGCGAGCTGATTGAAGTAGCGCTCGGCGACCCGCAGCATTAAATCCTGGCGAGCGGCGAGCACTTCGTACTGTGCCTGCTGTAGCCGTTTATCGGCTTGACGCAGCATCACGTAGCGATCGTGGTGATAGACCGGCTGTGACAGGTTGATGCGGTATTCGTTGCCGGTATAGGACGGGCTGTTGCCATTGCCGAAATTCAAGCCCCCCGACAGCGACTGTTCGACGCGGCTGACGCCGGCGGTGAAGTCGATATTTGGCAACCACAGTTGCGCGCGTGCCTGGGGGATTTCTTCGGCGGTCGCCAGTGCCTTGTCCTGCGCTTCGCGATAGGTGGGGTCTGATTGTTCGGCGGCGGCCAGCGCGCCGAGCAGATCGGTGAACGCCGCGCATGGCCGAGCGTTTGCGGCGAGCACGGCCAGCAGCAGCGCGCCGAGGTAGTGCGAAACGGATCCTGGCATGGTGTAAGGCAGACCTTGTCCTGAAGGGCGACGGCAGAGCGTCAGTAAAGTTCGAGTGCGGTGTCGACCGTGCGTGCCCAGGCATCGATGCCACCGTTCAGATTGGCGACATCAGCGAAACCGCGTGACAACAGGAATTCGGCCACCTGACGGCTGCGCATACCATGATGGCACACGACGATGAGGGGGCGATCCTGAGGGATCTCGCCCCAGCGTGTCGGGATCTGCCCCATCGGAATATGGAGATCGCCGGCGATGTGGCACAGCTCGTGTTCCCAAGGTTCGCGCACATCGAGGAATTGCACGTCGCTGTGATTGCGCAATGCTGCAGCCGCCTCGGGAGTCAGTTCGCGCATGGTGGTGCGCTCAGAATTCAAACGCGGGCTTGGTTTCAGCGCCGATCAGTGGCGCCAGTTCCGTTTCGAACAGGCTTTCGGTCGCCCAACTGTCCTTGGTGAGGCGCGTCACCAGCAGGGCCTCCATGACCGGTGCGACGCCGATCACGATAAACATGCGGCCGTTGAGACTGAGCTGTTGTTCGATAAGATGCCGACGCTGGGGCGACGACCCGGTCACCACGATCACGTCGTAGGGCTCGGCCGTGCTCCAGCCGTCCAGCGCATCGCCGACGTGCAGTGCAACGTTGCTGATACCTGCGTGACGCAGATTGCGCTTGGCGCGCGCCGAGAGCTCTTCGAATAGCTCGATGCTGGTGACGTGGGCGGCGAGGGTCGCGAGCAGCGCCGCCAGATAGCCGTTGCCGGTGCCGATTTCGAGCACCCGGTCGGCGCGCTGAACATCGAGTGCCTGCAGCAGCCGCGCTTCCAGCTTGGGCTGCATCATGGTCTGGCCATGACCGATGTCGATGGCGGTGTCGCAGAACGCCAACTGCCGGTAAGCATCGGGAACGAAGCGTTCGCGCGGGATCTTGGTGCAGGCGCCGAGGACATTGGCATCAAGTACTTCCCACGGCCGGATCTGTTGTTCGACCATGTTGAAGCGCGCGGTTTCGATATCCATAGTCATGTTCAAGCTCGCTCACGATGAGTCGGATGCCGATCGCACCAGGGCCGGCGGACAGCCGCCGCATTATAGGCGCGCGCTCAAGCCAGCAGCCAGCCTTATGGCGGCGCGCTCGCGACTGCGCTGGTGGTGCTCACTCGTGTTCGAGTGCCGGCGCCACTGCCGCCATTGCCGCGCAGGCGCGTTCGATGACGTCGATGCCGGCCGCCGGGCTATGGGCGTTTTCGGTCAACTGCCGCCGCCATTGCCGCGCGCCGGGTCGGCCTTGGAAAAGATTGAGCAGGTGTCGGCTGATATGGTGCAACTGCGTGCCGCGGGCGAGCTCGGCGCTGACGTAGGATAGATAACGCGCCAGACATTCCTCGCGCGATACTGCAGTTGCCGTGCTTGCACCAAATAGCGCTTGATCGAGTGCCGCCAGGGCGTAGGGGTTGTCATAGGCAGCTCGCCCCAACATCACGCCGTCGACTTCTCGCAGATGGCCAATGGCCTCGTCGACCGTGACGATGCCACCGTTGATCACTACGACAGCTGCTGGCAGTTCGCGGCGCAGGCGATAAACCCAGGCGTATTCAAGCGGCGGAATTTCGCGATTTTCACGCGGGCTGAGTCCCGCCAGCCAGGCTTTACGCGCGTGGATGTGAAACACCCGGCAGCCAGCTTGGTAAAGCGTGTGGACGAAGCTCGCGAAGTAGTCGTAGCTATAGAGGTCGTCGATGCCGAGGCGAGTCTTGACACTGACGGTCACGCTCGCCGGCACAGCCGCCAGTAGCGCTTGCACACACTCGGTCACCAAGGCCGGCTTGGCCATCAGGCAGGCACCGAAATCGGCCGCTTGCACGCGATCGCTCGGGCAGCCGCAATTGAGATTCACCTCCCGGTAGCCGAGCGCGGCGCACAGCTGCGCCGCGCTGGCGAGTTCGGTCGGGTCGCTGCCGCCGAGCTGCACGGCAAGCGGATGCTCGGCTGGGTCGTAGCCCAATAACTGCTCACGATCGCCGCGCAGAATCGCGCGCGCGGTCAGCATCTCGGTATACAACCGCGCGTTGGGCGCGATGAGGCGGGCGAGATAGCGAAAATGCCGATCGGTCTTCTGCATCATCGGTGCCACGCACAGGCGCCAGGCGCGCCGGTCCGGTGGCGTGTTCACGGTGTTGCGCTGCCTGCGCTCAAGAGCGCGTGGGTAAAGCTCGGGCGTAGATAAAAGCCGCGCGGCAGCGTGACGGCGGGCGCGCCGCTGCTGTCGCCGGCGGCGGTCAGGGCGTGGCCGTTGGCGGCCTTGGGGCGAATTTGCAGATAGACGCCCAGGCGTGCGTCGAGTTGGTCGAAGCGACCGGTGGTCAGCAGCTCCATGTGTTCTTCCCAGTCGGCACGCAGCACGCACTCTTGCGCTGCGGTCGGGCTCCACAGCAGTGCTAGTCCCAGCCGTCGCTCGGCCAGCGGCAGGTTGCCGCGCGCTTCGACTGGCATCCACAACACGCGGCTCAGTTTGAGGCGCACGGTCGAGGTCTGCCAGTGTTGGCCGATGAGATCGCCGAGCGCCACGGTGCACACATGGGTCGATTCGCGTGGCCGTCCGTCGTCGGCGATGGGGATAGTTTTGAGCTCGATACCGAGCTCAGCGAAATCCGGCAGCGGGCGCGAACCGGCGCTCGCGCCCAGCGCGCTTTCCACCAACTCGCCCAGCCAGCCTTTGTGGTGCCGCAGATCGCGCGGCACCGCTCGCCCATTTGCCGCCGCCAGTTCGCCGACAGTCGCGCCGGCCCAGGCGCGCGCGCGCGTGCCAACAGTTCCGTTTCATCGCGTGGTGGTGCGATCTTCACGTCAGCACGGCGACCATCAGATTGCGCAAGCGCTCCGGCGTGGCCGGGTTGTCTTGGCTCACGTCGCGATGCCGAAATGCTCTGCGGCGCGCACCGTCAGGACTTCGTGCCCGGTAGCGGTCACCAGCACGGTGTGCTCCCATTGCGCAGACAGACCACGGTCCTTGGTCACTACCGTCCAGTTGTCGCCGAGCAGTTTCACGTGGCGCTTGCCGGCATTGATCATGGGCTCGATGGTGAAGGTCATGCCCGCTTGGAGCTCGACGCCGGTACCGGCGTTGCCGTAGTGCAGGACCTGCGGTTCCTCGTGAAAAATGCGCCCGATGCCGTGGCCGCAGTATTCGCGCACCACCGAAAAATTGCGCGATTCGGCCAGCGTCTGAATGGCCGCGCCGATGTCCCCCAGGCGCGCGCCGGGCCGTACCAGGGCGATGCCGACTCGCAGACACTCATAAGCGGTATCGACCAGCCGGCGAGCTTTAAGCGAGGCCTCTCCGACCACGAACATTTGCGATGTGTCACCGTGAAAGCCATCTTTGATGACGGTGATATCCACATTGACGATGTCGCCGTTTTTGAGGGACCGATCGCCCGGAATACCATGGCACACCACATGATTGACCGAGGTACAGATCGACTTGGGGAAACCGTGATAGTTGAGCGGCGCGGGGATGGCGTGCTGAACCTCGACGATGTGGCGGTGACAGCGCTGGTCCAATTCGTCTGTAGTCACGCCCGGCTGGACATAGGGAGCGACCATTTCCAGGACCTCGGCGGCTAGCCGGCCGGCGACTCGCATCTTGTCAATTTCGTCGGCCGTCTTGATCGTGATGGGCATAAAGGCCAAGTTCCCAAGTCATTGTTGGTGCACAGTTTCCATGGTATAAAGCGCGCGCCTTACAGGCAATCTAACCCTTAAATCCACACACGGATCGACACAGGTATCGAGGGTGTCCGCCACGCGAGTGGCGGATCGGTACATGGGATCCGTGGAGGCAAAACCCACCAGGAGTTTTCGCATGAGTGAAGTAAGCATGCGCCAGATGCTCGAAGCTGGCGTTCATTTCGGTCACCAGACCCGTTTTTGGCACCCCAAGATGGCGCCGTACATCTTCGGCGAGCGTAACAAGATTCACATCATCAATCTCGAACAAACGCAGCCGCTGTTTGTTGAGGCCATGAATTTTGTCGGCCGCCTGACCGCCAAGCGCGGCAAAATCCTTTTCGTTGGCACCAAGCGTTCCGCGCAGGAATCCGTGAGTCGCGAAGCATTGCGATGCGGCATGCCGTTCGTCAGCCGTCGCTGGCTGGGTGGCATGCTGACCAACTTCAAGACCGTCAAGCAGTCGATTCGTCGCCTCAAGGAACTTGAGCAGCTGCTGGGATCCGGCGGTCTGGACCGCATGTCAAAGAAGGAAGGTCTGGGCCTGAAGCGCGAGCTTGAGAAACTCAATCTCGGCCTCGGCGGCATCAAGGACATGGACGGTCTCCCCGATGCTTTGTTTATTGTCGATGTTGGCCATGAACGCATCGCCGTCATGGAAGCCATGAAGCTCGGCATTCCGATCGTTGCGGTGGTCGATACCAATAACACGCCAGACGGCGTCGACTACGTGATTCCAGGCAACGACGACGCGATCCGCGCTATCAACCTCTACACCCAGGGTGTCGCCGACGCTGTGCTCAACGCGCGTTTGACGACTTCGGGTGCCGCCAGCGGTGGACGAGACGACTTCGTTGAACTCGACGAAGCGGGTGCGCCGCTCGGTGCGGCCGCAGCGCCGGCGGCCTGAACTGCGCCGTCGCGGATCGTTGGTGCGTACCACAACTGAGGATAGATAAGATGGAAATCACGGCCGCGATGGTCAAAGAACTGCGTGAGCGATCGGGCGCCGGCATGATGGATTGCAAGAAGGCGCTGGTCGAATCGAATGGCGATATCGAGCTGGCGATAGAAAACATGCGCAAGTCGGGCGCGGCGAAGGCGGCCAAGAAGGCCGGCCGGATAGCCGCCGAAGGCGCCATCGTTAGTGCTTCCAATGGCAGCAACGCAGTGTTGGTGGAGGTCAATAGCGAAACCGACTTCGTTGCCAACGACGAAAACTTCACGCGCTTCGCCGCAGCGGTTGCCACTGGCGCTCTGACCTCGGGTGTCAACGACGTCGCGGCGCTGCGTAACGTTGCCGGGTCTGATGGCGAGACTCTCGAACAGATGCGTGCCACCTTGGTGGGCAAGATCGGCGAGAAAATCGAGATCCGTCGTTTTGCTGCGCTCGCTGCCGCCGGCGGCGTCGTCGAATCCTACCTGCACGGCAAGCGCATCGGTGTGCTGGTCGCTTTACAGGGTGGTTCTTCGGAACTGGCGCGCGACATCGCGATGCACATCGCCGCCAGCAATCCGGTCTGTCTGAGCGAAGCCGAGATGCCGGCCGAGGTGTTGGCCAAGGAGCGCGAGATCCATGTCGCGCAAGCCGCGCAAAGCGGTAAGCCGGCCGATATTATCGAGAAGATGGTGGTCGGACGGCTGAAGAAATTCATCGCCGAGACCACACTGCTCGGCCAGAACTTCGTCAAGGACCAGGACAAAACCGTCGCCAAGCTGCTGACCGAGCACGGCGCCAAGGTCAGCAGCTTCGTACGCTACGAAGTCGGCGAAGGTATCGACAAGAAGGAGGATAACTTCGTTGAGGAGGTCATGGCGCAAGCCCGCGGCGCGACCCAGCGCTGAATGGCGACCCCAGATGCAGGCATGGCTGCGAACATGACCAGCGCGGCGAAACGGCCGCATTTCAAGCGCGTCCTGATTAAATTGAGCGGTGAAGCGCTGATGGGCGCAGGGGATTACGGCATAGATCCGCAGGTGCTCGGCCGCATCGGCGACGAAATCCGTGACTTGGGTGAAGCTGGCGTGGAGGTGGCGATCGTTATCGGCGGTGGCAATATCTTCCGTGGGGTGGGTCTGGCCGCAGCTGGCATCGACCGCGTCACCGCCGATCAGATGGGCATGCTCGCGACGGTCATCAATGCGCTAGCCATCCAGGATGCGCTGGAACGCAAGGGCATGTTCGCCCGCGTCATGTCGGCGATCAAAATCAATCAGGTTTGTGAGGATTACATCCGCCGTCGTGCCGTTCGCCATCTGGAGAAGGGGCGGGTGGTGGTGCTCGCCGCGGGCACCGGCAATCCGTTCTTCACCACTGACTCGGCGGCCAGCCTACGCGCTATCGAGATCAACGCTGAACTCATGATCAAGGCGACCAAGGTCGACGGCGTCTATTCCGCCGACCCGAACAAAGATGCCACTGCCGTACGTTATGACAAGCTCGATTACGACGATGTCCTTGAGCGCAAGCTTGGGGTCATGGATGCGACAGCGATCGTCCTGTGCCGCGAGAACAAGATGCCGTTGCGCGTGGTTGATATGACCACTCCCGGGGCTTTTGTTGCGGCGGCGCTCGGGCAAGAAGTAGGAACCCTGGTAACGGTAATCAGATGACATGATCAAGGACATTATCGAAGACGCGCGTAAGCGCATGGGCAAGAGCGTCGATTCTTTCCGCTCAGATCTGGCGCGCCTGCGCACCGGTCGTGCGCAACCGAGCCTTATCGAACACATCATGGTCAACTACTACGGTACGCCGACGCCGCTACCGCAGTGCGCGAGTGTGTCGGTGGAAGACGCCCGCACACTGGTGGTAACAGCCTGGGATCGAGGC
>JANMJF010000528.1:0-1774 GCA_031371245.1 Pseudomonadota bacterium
TTTCCGACACGCGTGCGCGCCGACAAATGAGGGGCGCACCATCCGCGTTGATGCAGCGCCCGTGAACGAAACGCTGCGCAACCTGCTCGATGACATCTGGTATGGCAGGCACCCAGCGCGCCTCTTGCTCATGCCCTGTAGCTGGCTTTATCGCGCTGTCGTCGCGCTGCGCCGTCGGGTTTATCAATCGCGCCTGTTGAACGTCTATCGCGCACCGGTGCCAGTGATTGTGGTCGGCAATATTACGGTCGGCGGTACGGGCAAGACGCCGCTGGTGATCTGGATCGCGCGTAAGTTGCAAGAGTACGGCTTCAAACCCGGCATCGTCGCGCGCGGTTATCGCGGTGCGGCGCGCAACTGGCCGCAGCAGGTACGCGCTGACAGCGACCCGGTGGCGGTTGGCGACGAGGCGGTGCTGTTGGCACGTCGCACCGGTCTGCCGGTCGCGGTGGGTCCGCAGCGCAGCGCCGACATTGCCGCGCTGCTCAAGCACGCCGGTGTCGACATCATCGTCTGTGATGATGGTCTACAGCACTATGCACTGGCGCGTGACATCGAAATTGCAGTGCTCGATGGCGTACGCCGCTACGGCAATGGCGCTTGCCTGCCAGCCGGGCCACTGCGCGAGCCGACGGCGCGACTGGCAAACATCGATCTGATGGTCACCAATGGTCTGGCCGCGCGTGGGGAATTCGCCATGCGCTACCTGGCCGCGCGTGCCCATCGTGTCGCTAACGCAGGTGAAAGCGTGGCGCTTGCCGAGTTCGCCGACAAAACCGTGCACGCGGTCGCCGCGATCGGCAATCCCGCCAGTTTCTTCGAACTACTCAAGCGCAATGGCTTTCGCATCACTCAACATGTCTTTCCCGATCATCATCTTTTCACGCGCGACGACTTGGCGTTCGGCGACAATCAAGCGGTTATGATGACGGAAAAAGACGCAGTGAAATGCGAGCATTTCACCGATCTGCGGCTGTGGTACCTGCCGATCGACGTCGAATTACCGGACGTTTTCGAACGGCGCTTCAAGACCCTATTGCAAGAGGTATTCGATGGACAAAAAATTGCTTGAGCTATTGGTCTGTCCGCTGACCAAGGGCCCATTAATCTATGACCGCGACAAGCACGAGTTGATTTCCAAGTCGGCGCGTCTGGCCTACCCGATCCGCGATGGTATTCCGGTCATGCTCGAAGACGAGGCACGCGAACTGTCGGACCAGGAAGTAGCAGACCTGCCGGCATGACCTTCAAGGTCTACATTCCGGCGCGCTATGGCGCTACGCGCCTGCCGGGCAAGCCGTTGCTCGATATTGACGGCAAGCCGCTCATCCAACACGTGTTCGAACGCGCCATGGCGAGCGGTGCCGCTGAAGTCGTGATTGCGACCGACGACGAGCGCATCGCGACGGTGGCGCGCGACTTTGGCGCGAGCGTCTGTATGACTTCGTCGACACTGCCCTCAGGCAGCGATCGCATCGCTGCTGCGGCACGCGCCCGGGGCAACGGCTGGCGAGCTGCGTTCATTCTTAGCCAAGTTCCTTTTTAGAGGAGACGATGTTTACAAACACGTTCGCGATCTGTCAGGAGGCGAGAAGGGAAGGCTGGCGCTAGCCAAGTTGATCTATTCACGAGTCAACGTCCTCGTTCTTGATGAACCAACCAACCATCTCGACATCCCTTCACGCGAGGCGCTCGAGGAAGCTCTCGACGATTACGAAGGAACAATACTGACTATCAGCCACGATCGTTATTTCCTGGATCGTGTTGCTACTCA
>JANMJF010000797.1:0-2445 GCA_031371245.1 Pseudomonadota bacterium
GTGGGCGACGAAGGCGGCTTCGCACCCGACCTGCCTTCCAACGAGGCGGCGCTGCAATTGATCGTGCGCGCGATTGCCAAGGCCGGCTACAAACTCGGCGACGACATCGCGCTCGGTCTCGATTGCGCCAGCTCCGAGTACTACAAGAACGGGCGTTACGAACTTGCGTCCGAAGGCCGCAGTATGGATGCGGCCGAAATGACGGAGATGCTTGCCGACTGGTGCAAGCGTTACCCGATCGTCACCATCGAAGACGCCATGGACCAGAACGATTGGGCCGGCTGGCAGCATCTGACCGCAACGCTAGGCGCTCATGTGCAGTTGGTGGGTGACGATCTCTTCGTGACCGATACCGCTACCTTGCAGCGCGGCATCGATCAGAAGGTCGCCAATTCGATACTGATCAAGGTTAACCAGATTGGGACGCTATCCGAGACCTTTGCCGCCATCGAGCTCGCCAAACGCGCGAATTACACGGCGGTGGTGTCCCATCGTTCCGGCGAAACCGAGGATTCGACCATCGCCGATATCGCCGTGGCCTTTGGCACTGGGCAGATCAAGACCGGCTCGATGTCGCGCTCTGACCGCACCGCGAAATACAACCGCCTGCTGGTGATCGAGCATTTGCTCGGCGCGCGTGCGGTCTATCCGGGCCGCCAGGCGTTCTACAACCTGAGGCGCAGTTAGTCTCGAAGTGCGACTCGTTATTGCGGTCCTGGTGCTGCTCACGATGTACCTGCAGTACGCGCTGTGGGTCACCCGTGGTGGTATACACGACGTCGACAAATTGAAGGTTTCGGTGGCCGAACAGAAGGACGACATCGCGCGCCTGAAAGAGCGCAATCGTGCGCTAGCGGCGGAAGTGAGCGATCTTAAACAGGGCATGGAGGCCGTTGAAGAACGTTCGCGCAGTGAGATGGGCATGATCAAGCGCGGTGAAGTGTTCTTCCGCATCACGGATCCCAATCACGAGCACGACATTCCGCAGCACGCAGCCGCCACCACCGGCCCGGGTGTGGAGCCGCCGCTCGAACCGCCACTCGATCCGGTCGCGCCGGGCTCAGCAGCGATAAGCGATGACCAGGACTCACCGGCCGTCCCACAGGACCAGCCGCTGTTGGTCAAACCGCCGGTGAAGGTGGTCGCCAAGGTCGCAATGACGGCAAAATCGAACGCTGCGAGCCCATCCAAAGCAGCGCCAGCGCCGATGTTACGCAAGGCGGTACCGGTCGAATGAACGGCGCGGTCTACGCGGTGGTACCCGCCGCCGGCGCTGGCAAGCGCATGGGCGCAGCGACACCCAAACAGTATCTCGAAATCGCCGGTCGTAGCGTTCTCGAACACACCCTGTGGCGTCTAGCCGGACAGGCCTTGATTGGCAAGGTGGTGGTGGCGATCAGTGCCGGCGATGAATATTTTGCAGCCCTGCGCACGCGCCTGCCGGCAAAGACCAGCGCGGTGCTGGGCGGTGTCGAGCGTTGCCACTCGGTGCTCGCCGCACTGCATGCCTTGGCGCTCGATGCCGCCGCCGAGGACTGGGTGATGGTGCACGACGCCGCGCGGCCCTGTGTACGCAGCGCCGATCTGGATTGCATGATCGCGACCTTGGGTGACGACGCGGTCGGCGGCATTCTGGCGGTGCCGGTGCGCGACACCTTGAAGCGCTGCAATGCCGACGGCACCATCGTCGCCACGGTCGATCGTAGCCAGCTATGGCATGCACTCACGCCGCAGATGTTCCGCCTCGGCACCTTGACCCGCGCTATTGAGGCCGCCTTGGCCTGCGGGGTGATGGTGACCGACGAGGCGCAGGCCATTGAACGCCTGGGATTGACGCCGCGCGTGGTGGCGGGACATGCCGACAATCTCAAGATCACCCATCCCGAAGACTTGTTCCTGGCTGGCCTGATCCTGGCGGCCCAGGATGCCGCTGCCCATGGAGGCAAACCGCAATGAGAGTCGGACAGGGCTACGACGCCCATCGTTTTAAAGACGGTACGCAGGTGGTGCTGGGCGGCGTCGAGATCCCCTTCGAGCAAGGACTCGCTGCCCATTCCGATGGCGATGTACTCCTCCATGCGATCTGCGACGCCCTGCTTGGTGCCGCCGCGCTGGGCGACATCGGTCGTCACTTTCCCGATTCCGATCCGCTCTACAAGGGTGTCAGCAGTCGTGTCTTGTTGCGACGGGTGAAAGAATTACTCGACGAGGCCGGCTACGGCATCATCAATATCGATGCGGTCGCGATCTGCGAGCGGCCGCGCATCTCGGCCCATGTCGAGACCATGCGTGCCAATATTGCCGCCGATACCGGCCTCGACATCGAAGCCGTCAACGTCAAGGGCACCACCACCGAGAAGATGGGTTTCACCGGCCGTGGTGAAGGCATCGCCGCCAGCGCGGTATGTCTGATCGAGAGCTGTGGCTGAACAGTTGTGCGGTGGG
>JANMJF010000038.1:0-4860 GCA_031371245.1 Pseudomonadota bacterium
GTTCGTCGAAAGCCTGTACCCCGGTCAGGCTTTCCAGGGCTTTCATTACGATGAAATCCTGTATCAGACGCAAACGCCGTTCCAGTCGATAGCCATCTACAGCGCGCCCAGGCTTGGGCGTGTGTTGGTGCTCGACGGGATTATCCAAACCACTGAGGCCGACGAGTTCGTTTATCACGAGATGTTGGTGCATGTACCGCTGTTGGCGGTGCCGGCGCCGCGCAAGGTGATGATCGTCGGTGGCGGTGACGGTGGCTGCCTGCGCGAGGCGCTCAAACATCCGATCGAACATATCGATCTCGTCGAGATCGATATCAAGGTCATTGAGTCCGCGCGTGAGTTCCTGCCGACCTTGAATGACGGTGGCAAGAGCTTCGATGACCCGCGCGTTAGCCTGGTCATCGAGGATGCGTTCAAGTACATGAAAGAACATCGCGGCGAATACGACGTCATTATCGTCGATTCGACCGACCCGGTAGGCATGGCCGAGGCTTTGTACTCGGACGAGTTCTACCGCTTGTGTCGCGACTCGCTGTCGCCACAGGGCGCCCTCAGTGCGCAGGATGGCGTGGTGTTTTTTCAACGTGACGAAGCGGCCCGCACGGTCGCCGCGTTGCGTAATCTGGGTCTGCATGCCGGCGCCTATCTCGCCGCTGTGCCGACGTATTACGGCGGCAATATGACGCTAGGCATTGGCGGACGGCACGCGGATGTGCTGCAACCCGATAGCGAAAAATTGCGTCAGCGTTTCAAGGCCCTGACAGGCGAAACGCGGCATTACTCGCCCGCAGTGCACGCGGCAAGCTTTGTGCTTCCGCGCTGGATAAACGAGTTGGTGGAAGGGAGCAGGCAATGAATAATCATCCAGACCATTTCAAGACCGACGGTCGCGGCACGCACTATGCGGGCGATCATCTACTGGTTGAGATGTGGGATGCGACCCATCTTGCCGATGCAGCTTTCATTGAGCGTGCGCTCGAGAAAGCGGCGCGTACCGCCGGTGCGACGGTGCTTTACTCCTATTACCATCCGTTCGGTGAAGGGATGGGCGTGAGCGGCGTGACCATTCTGGCGGAGAGCCACATCAGCATCCACACCTGGCCCGAGCGCGGCTATGCCGCGATCGACGTCTTCATGTGTGGCGATTGTGATCCCCAGACGACCCTGCCGATCCTGGCCGAGGCCTTCCTGCCGGGACGCATCGAGTCCAATCAGTTCAAGCGCGGCATCGTTGCGCAAGAAGCCTTCCAAAGCGTGGCCTGAGCCCCGCCCGATCTCCTTGCCGACCACGCCGCGCTAGTCGCGCGGCGCCGGTCGACGACCAGCCTGCTAGGATCGCGCCATGAGCCTTAACCCGCGAGTTCCAGCATGAGACCCAGCGATCCCCGCAAGTCCCGTCACGAGGCCGGCATCCTTCAGCAACGGTTGCGCCGCCAGGTCGGCCGCGCGATTGCCGATTTCAACATGATCGAACACGGCGACCGCGTGATGGTCTGTTTGTCCGGCGGTAAGGATTCCTACACCCTGCTTGAGATCCTGCAGCGACTGCGGGAACGCGCGCCGATCAGTTTTGAGCTGGTGGCGGTGCACCTCGATCAGAAGCAGCCCGGTTACCCGCCGGCCACCATGGCCGACTATCTGCATGACCTCGGTATCGAACATCACATCATCGAGCAGGACACCTATAGTGTCGTCAAACGGGTGATCCCGGCAGGCCGCACCATGTGTAGCCTGTGTTCGCGTCTGCGACGTGGCATTCTTTACACCTTTGCTGCCGAACATGGCATGACCAAGATTGCACTCGGTCATCACCGCGACGACATTGTCGAGACCCTGTTCTTGAACATGTTCTTCGGCTCCAAGCTGAAGGCCATGCCACCCAAGCTGCTGAGTGACAACGGTCGTCATGTGGTCATAAGGCCGCTCGCTTATTGTGGCGAGGACGATATCGCCCGCTATGCCGAGGCGCGCGCCTTCCCCATCATTCCGTGCAATCTATGCGGCGGTCAGGACCATCTGCAGCGGGTCAAGATCAAGACCATGCTCGCCACCTGGGAGCGCGAGCATCCGGGTCGCGTGGAGAACATCTTCCGCAGCCTGCAGTCTGTGGTGCCTTCCCATCTCGCCGATCTGCAGTTGTTTGGTTTTCGCGCGCTGGGTGCGGCCGCGCATGAGCGCGCGCCCGACGCCCGGGCGTGGTTCATCAACGAATCGACGGTGGTCGAGACCGAAACCTAGCGCAACACCGCGCCCGTTGATGGTGACCGGTGAGGTGCTCGGATCGCGTCTCAGGTCTTCAGCATGCGTTTCAGACTGTCCAAGGTACCGCGACCGGCAACGCGGTTCGCGCCGACATCCATAGCCACGCCGTCCCACGCCAGCTCGTCCTGCGGCAGTTCAGCGAGGAAACGACTCGGCTCAACGGTTTCGGTCTGACCAAAACGCTTACGCGAACGACAAAAGCTTAAAGAGAGTGTGCGCTTGGCACGGGTGATGCCGACATAGGCCAATCGCCGTTCTTCGTCGATGGTGTCTGCGGCAATGCTATTGCGGTGGGGCAGCAGGTTTTCTTCGAAACCCGCCAGATAGACGTGGGGATATTCGAGGCCTTTGGCGGCGTGCAGGGTCGTCAGGGCGACGGCATCGGTGTCCTTGTCGTCGTCTTTGCGATCGGCGATATCGAACAGGGTCAGGGCCGCCACTACATCGGCGGTGGTGCGGGATTCCTCGGCCTCATAGATGCGCTTGATCCATTTCGCGAGCTCCGCGAGGTTGTTGCGTTTGCGCTCGGCGTCGGTCGGGGTTTCGGCAATTTGGTCCAGCCAATCGTCATAGCCGACATCGATAAGCAACTGCGCGAAGGCGGCGGGCGGCGGGCTCTCGGCGTGCAGCCGTTGAAAGTCGTTCAGCCAGTTGATGAAGGCGCACGTGCGCTTCAAGGTCAGGGGCGACACGCGCGCCGCGAACTCAGCATCCAGTGCGGCTTCGGCGAGAGAGCCGCCGCTGAGCGCCGCGACCTCGACCAGCACCTTGACCGTCGCCGCCCCGATCGCGCGCCGCGGCGTATTGATGACGCGCAGCAAGGCGTTGTTGTCACTCGGATTGGCCAGCAGACGCAGATAGCAGACGCAGTCCTTGATTTCGCTAAAGTCAAAAAACGAGCGACCACCGGACACCACATAAGGAATGGCGCGCTCGCGGAAGGCGTGCTCGAACAGGCGTGCCTGGTGATTGCTACGCATCAATACGGCGAAATCGGCATAGCGCAGGCTGTGCACCAGGCGGCGATGCAGAATGTCGTTGGCCAACCACTCCACTTCATCGTGTTCGCTGGCGCGGCTCACGACGCGGATCTTGTCGCCGAAGCCGTGCTCGCACCACAGGGTCTTGGGATAGATGTGCGGGTTGTTGGCGATCAAGGCGTTAGCGGCCTTCAGGATAATGCCGCTGCAGCGATAGTTCTGCTCGAGCTTGACGACTTTCAGGCTCGGAAAGTCGCTGGCTAGTTGCAGCATGTTCTCGGCACGCGCGCCGCGCCAGGCGTAGATGGATTGATCGTCATCGCCGACCACGGTCAAACGGCCGTGGCCGCCGGCCAACAGGCGCACCAGTTCGTATTGGGACAGGTTGGTGTCCTGATATTCGTCGACCAACAGGTAATCGATGCGCTCGCGCCAGCGCACCAGCGCTGCTTCGTTGGCACGCAGCAAGCCCACCGGCGCGATAATCAAATCGTCGAAATCTACCGCATTGAACGCACGCAGAGTCTCGCAATAGGGGCCGTAACAGCGCAAGGCGAGTTTCTGCGCCGGTGTGAAATCTGCGGTGACGACTTGCTCAGGTGCGATGAGCGCGTATTTCCAGCCTGAGATCTGGTGTTGGATCTCGCCGACCGAGATATTGCTGCCGGGCTGGTCGCGACGCATGAGATCGGCCAGCAGATTGGCGCAGTCGCCGGAGTCGAGGATGGAAAAACCCGCTCGATAGCCGAGCAGCGCACATTCGCTGCGCATGATGCGCAGGCCCAGGGTGTGAAAAGTAGATATCCACGGCGACTTGGCCTTGCGCCCGAGCAGACTGGCCACGCGTTCGCGCATCTCACGCGCAGCCTTATTGGTGAAGGTGATGGCCGAGATGCGTTCCGGCAACACTTCGTGTTGTTTAATCAGGTATTCGATCTTGTGCGCGATGACGCCGGTCTTGCCGCTGCCGGCGCCAGCCAATACCAGCAATGGGCCGTCGATATGACGCACGGCCTCGCGTTGTCTCTGATTGAGCTTGTTCAAGCGGCTGCTTTCGAAATGCGCGCCGGGCGGGGAGCGCGCGGACCAGGCCGAATTTTAATTTAATGCGCGCTCGAGCGCACGGGCTGTTGAGCGCAGCGCGCAGTCACGCGCTCAATGCGCTTCCAAGCGCTGATGGATCGACGCATCGAGCACCAGGTGTGCGCGAAAATGTCTGTCGAAATAGCGTTGGAATTCATCCGTCGCGGTTTGTCGCTCGTCCGGCCGGGGCTGCGTGTGCGCAGAGGGCTCGTCGCCAGACGCTGGCTCCAAGCCGTCTTGCCGTGCTGCTTCGATCGCCGTGGCTGCACCATGAGCTTCATCGAACTGCAACAAGGCGGGCATCGTCGTGGCGCCGCTGACGGCGAAGTCGCCACTATGAGCTAGCGTGGCAGCGCTGACACCGAGCGTGAGGAGGATGCCGGTGATGAGAACAAATAGCGTGGGCATAGTCGGCATTCCTGTGCGGTGTGCAAGCAGGCTAGGTCGGTTCGACTGAATCACAACTGAACCATCGCGCATCACGGTTGGTCGGCGATCACGCTTACAATTGGCGCCATGTTAAATCTCGCGAAGC
>JANMJF010000067.1:0-3898 GCA_031371245.1 Pseudomonadota bacterium
ATCACCGTGCCCGAACTCGGCACCTTCAGTGCCGTGCAGCGACCTTGTGTGATCCTGACCTCGAACCGTACCCGCGAGTTAAACGACGCCTTGAAGCGCCGCTGTCTGTATTTGTGGATCGACTACCCAACGCCAGACAAGGAACGGGAGATCATCATGAAGCGTGTGCCTGGCATCCACCGCGATCTGGCCGAGGGCGTCACGCGGGTCATGCAGGGAATGCGGGCGGTGGATTTCTACAAACGGCCGGGGGTGGCCGAGGCTTTGGATTGGGCACGGGCGCTGCTGGGCCTCGACATCAGGACCATCGTGCCCGAAGTCGTGCTGGAGACCGCCGGCGTGGTGTTGAAGTATCGCGATGACATCACGCGTTTGAGCAAGCTGGACCTTGATGCGCTGTTGCAAGGGCGGGCGGTTGAGGGGTGAGTTCCCTTGTTTGTAGGTGCGAATTTATTCGCACATTCATGCCACGCCGCGTAGTGAACCCATGACCTCCCCCGCCGAACCCCTCATCCAACAAACCCTCGCGCTCTGCCACGCCGCGCGCGCCGCCGGCCTACCCGTGACCCAAGCCCGTGCCATCGATGTGTTTCGCTCGCTGTCGGTCGTTGACTGGGCCAACCCCGACGACTATCGCATCGCTGTGCGCACCAATCTGGTCGCAAGCCGCGCCGACGAAATCCTCTTCGATCGCGTATTCGCCACCCACTTCGGCCGACGGCCCGCAGATTACGACGGCGACCACATCATGGCCCACAGCGAGCTGCTGCACGGCAATCTCGATGCCGGACGCTCCCATGAAGGTCATCGCGACATGGTGACCGAGACCGACAGCTTCGGTAGCGAGGAAGTGGCACGGCGCGCCAATCTCGCCGCGCGCTGGGACGCCGATGCGCCGCCGCTGCAACAGGTCATCCGCGAACTCGCACGCCGCCTCGCTACCCGCCCCTCGCGACGCAGCCAGCCCGCCCGCCATGGCCCGCGCGTCGATCTGCGGCGTTCGATGCGACGCAGCGTACGCCATGGTCTCGATCTGGTGGAATTGGCACATGTCACTGCTAAGACGCGCAAGACCCGGCTCGTTATGCTGTGCGATGTCAGCGGCTCGATGGACGCCTTCAATCCATTTCTACTGCAGCTGATGTTCGGCCTGCAGCAAGCCTTGAAGACCAGCCGCACCCTGGTCTTCAGCACCCAGGTCAGCGAGATCACCTACTACTTGCGACGGCGCTCGGTAGGCGAAACCCTCGACGAGATTGGCGACAAAGTACGGCATTGGTCGGGCGGCACCGACATCGGCGCCGCGCTCCGCATATTGAATCGCGGTGTGCTGCGTGAGGGCTCGTGCCGTGCGACGGTCTTGATTGTGATCAGCGACGGTTATGATAACGGCGCAGTGGCGCGCATCGCCCAGGAACTGGCGGTGGCCAAGCGACACATACGCAGCCTGGTGTGGATCAATCCGATGTTCGGCGCGAGTACCTTCAGCGTGCGTGCAGCGGGCATGCGCGCGGCCATGCCCTATATCGATCACTTCTTGCCGGCGTTTAACGGCAAAGCTTTGCATGACTTAGTGAAGGGTCTCGCCAGCATCGGCTGATATCTTCAGCAAGCTCTTCTGTGGGTCCGACTTTAGTCGGACATTAGAGCTGTAATCGACTTGCTTGATGCTCTGCCATGGAATGTCCGACTGAAGTCGGACCCACAAAGGAGTCGCAGGCGATTATTTGAAATCTACAAAAGCCTGTCGTAAAGCGCCCTGTACGCCGCCGCTGGCGCCGCCCACGACACCTCCTGCGCCATGCCCTTACGCATCAAGGCCAGCCAGCGCGCCGGCCGCTCGCGATAAATTGTCACCGCCCGCAGCAGCGTGTCACGCAGGGCATGGCCAGTGGCCGCTTCGAATACAAAGCCGGTGCCGGCCGCACCCGTCGTTTCATCGGTGACGGTGTCGGCAAGGCCGCCGATGCGACGCACGATCGGCACGGTGCCGTAACGCAGGCCATAGAGCTGGGTGAGACCACAGGGCTCGAAACGACTCGGCACCAGGATCGCGTCGGCACCGCCGAACACGCGATGGGCAAGCGCTTCGTCAAAAGCCAAGCATGCGGCGATACGGTCAGGCGCTCGCGCCGCGAGGGCGGCAAAGGCTCGCTCGAGACTGGCTTCGCCGGTGCCGAGCACGAATAATTGCAGGTCGGACAAGGACGGATCTGCAAGGGCTTCGAGCAGCAGATCGAGCCCCTTCTGCGCGCTCAATCGACCGACCACTGCCACCAGCGGGCGCTGCTCGTCATCGGCCAGTCCGCATTCGGCGCGCAGCGCACGGCGGTTGGCACGCTTGGCGACCTGCACGTTAGTGGTGTCATAGGGCGCAGCGAGTGCGCCATCGCGGGCGCTGTCCCACACCGTGGTATCAACACCATTCAAAACACCGGTCAGCGTCGCAGCGCGTTCGCGCAGCACGCCGTCCAGTCCTTCGCCACACTCGGGCTTAAGGATTTCGCGCGCATAGCTGGGCGAGACGGTGGTAATGGCATCGGCGTTCAACAACGCGCCCTTCATGAAGGACAGATCGCCATGGAACTCAAGCGCAGCCGGTGTGAGCTGGGCGGCACGCAAGCCCAGTTCCGGCGCGATAGCGAGCGGAAAGCGGCCCTGAAAGGCCAGATTGTGAATGGTGAAGACGGTGCGCACTGCATTGGCCGGATGCTGACGCAGATAGACCGGCGCGAGACCCGCATGCCAATCGTGGGCGTGCACCAGCTCCGCGCGCCAATCGGGGTCTAGCCCGCCTGCGGCGAGTTGCGCAGCGACATGGCCGAGCAGGCCAAAGCGCAGATGATTGTCGTCCCACGGCAAACCCTGCGCGTTCATATAGGGATTGCCGGCGCGTTCGTACAGCCACGGCGCGTCGATGAGATAAAGCGGCAGCACGCTGCCGGGCAAGGTGGTGCGCAGCAGGCGCACTCGCGCTGCGCCAAAAGCCCAGCCCAAGGGCGCGCCTACCGAGTGCAGCGCGCCGGCGCCGGCCAGCCGTGCCAGCACCTCACCATAGCCCGGCATGAGCAGACGCACGTCGCAACCGGCGCTACGCAGCGCGTTTGGCAGAGCGCCGACCACATCGGCCAGGCCGCCGGTCTTGATCAGCGGATGGACTTCAGCGGCGACGTGCAGGACGCGCAACGCTGCGCTCATGAGGCTTGCAGGCGTGCCAGCATGTGACGGGTCACTAAGGTGATGCCGCGTTCGGTGACATGGAAGCGCTCGGCATCGTGACCAGAATTCTCGCCAATGATCATGCCGTCGGGAATGCTGCAGCCGTGATCGATAACGCAGCGATTGAGCCGCACGCCGCGCCCGATGTCGACTTCCGGCAGCAGCACCGAAGAGGCCACGCTGGCGTAAGAATGCACGCGGCATTTGGAGAACAACAGACTCTTGCTCAATTCGCCGCTGATGATGCAACCGCCCGACACCAGCGACTCCAGCGCCATGCCGCGACGGTTCTGCCAGTTGTGCACAAACTTGGCTGGCGGCAGCTGTTCCTGGTAGGTCCAGATCGGCCACGCGGTGTCATAGAGGTTGAGCGCCGGCACGGTCGCGGTCAGATCGATATTGGCTTCCCAGTAGGCGTCGATGGTGCCGACGTCACGCCAGTAGGGTTCACGTCCCGGTTCCAGGCCGACCCAACAGCGATCGAAGGACAGCGCGCGGGCAACCCCGCGCGCCACCACGCTGGGAATGAGATTGCGACCAAAGTCGTGCTCCGAGTCCGCACAGGCGGCGTCGGCCGCCAGAGCGTCGTAGAGATACTGCGCGTTGAAGACATAGATACCCCTGCTGGCGAGCGCGATGCCGGGTTTGTCGGGCATCGCGGGTGGCAGCGCCGGCTTTT
>JANMJF010000071.1:0-4087 GCA_031371245.1 Pseudomonadota bacterium
AATGTCGAGACCCGTGGTGTTTTCAGTGCGGCTGAATTGACACGGGATACCCCGCCAATCACAATGCCCGCCTTTTCGTTGGACCGAACGCGCAACGATTGCGAGCCCGTTACGCGACGGCTCTATCCTGAGGTGGGTCGCGCGCTGGACTGGCTGTCGGGATTCGCGCCGGCCCGCATGAGTGGTACCGGCGCGAGCATTTACGCTTTTTTCGAGACGAACAGCGCGGCCGATGTGGTCGCGCGGCAAGTGCCGCCCGCTTGGCGCCATTTCCGGGCGCGGCGCGTGAACCGCTCACCCCTGCTCGACAGGCTGGTAGCGTACGGCGCACCCTGATCGAACGGCGCGCGGCGTTGAACTCAACGCGGTAACGACACATCGATTTAGACAAGGCCTGCCCCATGGCATGCCACACGATTGTGCTTTGGGGTGTCGCCAAGCGGTAAGGCACCGGGTTTTGATCCCGGCATTCCCAGGTTCGAATCCTGGCACCCCAGCCATTTTCTGGTCACACATGACCACAGTCGGGCGCGCTACGTGACCTGTAGGTGCGAATTCATTCGCACATGAGAAACCCCACCGCCCATGGCCGTCATGGCGCGGACGCTGTTGATGGGAGTGGGCGTGCCCCGCACATGATCGAAGAATCCATGATGCTCTTCACTGGCAACGCCAACCGGCCGTTGGCGCGCGCCATTGGCCGGCATCTGCACATGCCGCTCGGCAAGGCCACCGTCGGGCGCTTCAGCGACGGCGAGATCACGGTCGAAATCGCCGAGAATGTGCGTGGTCGCCATTGCATCGTCATTCAGTCGACCTGCGCGCCGGCCAACGACAACTTCATGGAACTGCTGGTGTTGATCGACGCCCTGCGGCGTGCCTCAGCCCATAGCATCACGGCGGTCATTCCTTACATGGGCTATGCCCGTCAGGATCGCCGCCCGCGCTCGGCGCGCGTGCCGATCACGGCCAAGGTGGTGGCCAATATGATCACCTCGGTTGGCACTACCCGCGTGCTGACCGTCGACCTGCATGCCGAACAGATCCAGGGCTTTTTCGACATTCCGATGGATAACGTCTACGCCTCGCCGGTGCTGTTGGGCGATATCTGGAAGCATGAATACGAGCACCTGATGGTGGTCTCGCCCGACGTCGGCGGTGTGGTGCGTGCACGCGCCATCGCGCGTCAGCTCGACAACGCCGATCTCGCCATCATCGACAAACGCCGCCCGCGCGCCAACGAGTCGCAGGTCATGAATATCATCGGCGATGTCGCCGGCCGCACTTGCGTGATGGTCGATGACATGGTCGACACGGCCGGCACCTTGTGCCGCGCGGCCGAGGCTTTGAAGGACCACGGCGCGCGCAAGGTGGTGGCCTATTGCACCCACCCGGTGCTGTCGGGCAAGGCCATCGACAATATCAACAACTCGACGCTCGACGAGCTGGTGGTGTGCGACACCATCCTGCTGTCCGAGGCCGCCGTCGGCTGCGAGAAAATCCGCCAGTTGTCGGTCGCGAGCCTGCTCGGCGAGTGCATCAGCCGCATCTCTTCGGGTCAGTCGCTGAGTTCGATGTTCGTCGATTGAAAGTTGACTTCGCGGTAGGGCGTTCACGCCTTACCGTTTCGTGAAAAGCCTTAGTCAAGCCTGGTCGCGGGTTGACGACGGTGTTTTTGTTTTGCTTTGAGATTATCTGGAGTATCGGACCATGGAAAAATTCGCAATCACTGCCGTGACTCGCGCAGACAGGGGTAAGGGTGCGAGCCGCCGCCTGCGTCGCGAGGGCAAACTTCCCGCCGTGTTGTACGGAGGTCATGCTGACCCGGTCGCCATCACGCTCGACCACAACGACATCCTGCTGCACACCGCGCACGAAGCCTTTTATTCGCACATCCTGACCCTGAAACTCGACGACAAGGTCGAGCGTGTGGTGGTCAAGGACATGCAGCGTCACGTCTACAAACCACGCATCCTGCACATGGATCTGCTGCGGGTGTCGGAAACCGAAGCGCTGAACATGCGTGTGCCGATCCACTTCCTGAACGAAGAGAAGTGCGTGGGCGTCAAGATCAGTGGCGGCGTGATTGCGCACCAGATGGCTGACGTCGAAATCACCTGTCTGCCGAAAGATCTGCCGGAATTCATCGAGGTCGATCTCGAACAGATGAATATCGGCGACACCGTGCATATCGGCGAGCTCACGCTGCCGGCTGGTGTGCAGCTCACCGCGCTGCTGCATGGCGGTGATGACACCCTGGCGGTGGTCACGGTCTACGCGCCGCGCGGCACCGAAGCCGACACCCCGGCGGCGGGCGCCTGACACCACTCGCGCCGGCCGTACGCAGCAGCAGGCCGCGGACGTGTCCGGTGCGGATGTCGTGCAATTGGTGGTCGGCCTCGGCAACCCCGGTGCCGGCCATGTCGAAGACCGGCACAACGTCGGTTTCTGGCTGGTCGATGCGCTGGCCGCCCGTCTCAAGACCGTTATGCACGGCGAGTCGCGCTACAAAGGCGAATTCGGGCGTGCAGCCTCGGGCCTGCGCTTGCTGAAGCCCGCCACCTACATGAATCTCAGCGGCGAATCGGTCGCGCCCTGCGCCACCTATTTCCGTATCGCGCCGCCAAATTTGTTGGTGGTGCATGACGAGCTCGATCTGCCGGTCGGCAGCGTGCGCCTCAAGCGCGGCGGTGGCCATGGTGGCCACAATGGTCTGCGCAGTATCGAGCAGATGCTGGGCAGCAATGACTACCTGCGCATTCGTCTCGGCATCGGCCATCCAGGTGTCGGGCGTGATGTCGCCGGCTATGTGTTGTCACGGCCGCCGGCCGCCGAGCGCGAGGCCATAGCAGCCGCTATCGTCGCCGTCGTGGATAACTTCGAGATCATCATCACTGGTGGTTTCAACCGCGCCATGAATACGCTCAACCAGCGCATGGCCAAGGCAAAGGAATAGAGCGATGGGTTTCAAATGCGGTATCGTCGGCCTGCCCAATGTCGGTAAGTCCTCGCTGTTCAATGCGCTGACTTCGGCGGCCATCGCGGCCGAGAACTATCCCTTCTGCACCATCGAGCCGAACATCGGTATTGTCTCGGTGCCAGATCCGCGTCTCGACAAGCTCGCCGCCATCGTCAAGCCGCAGAAAGTGGTGGCGTCGAGCATGGAGTTCGTCGATATCGCGGGCCTGGTGGCAGGTGCATCGAAAGGTGAAGGCCTGGGCAATAAATTTCTCGCCCATATCCGCGAAACCAATGCCATCGCCCATGTTGTGCGCTGCTTCGACAACGACAACATCACCCATGTCGCGGGTCGCATCGACCCCATCGCCGATATCGAAGTGATCGACACCGAGCTCGCGCTGGCCGATCTCGACACTGTCAGCAAAGGTCTTGACCGCGCCGAGAAAGCCGGCAAATCCGGCGACAAGGAGCAACGTGCGCGCGCCGATGCCTACAAGATTTTTCTGGCCGCGCTCGACCAAGGCCGCCCCATTCGATCGCTCGATCTCGATGACAATGCCCGCGCGCTATTGCGCGAAGTGAGCCTGCTCACAGCCAAGCCGGTGCTGCTCATCGCCAACGTCGATGAAGCCAATCTCGCTGGTAACCATTACAGTCAACGCGTGGTCGAATACGCCGAGAAGAATGGCGCCGAGTGCGTCGTCATCTGCGCCGCCATCGAAGCTGAACTGGTCAGCCTTGACGCCGCTGACCGCGCTGAATTCTTGAAAGAGTTAGGGCTCGAGGAACCAGGCTTGAACCGCGTGATCCGCGCCGGCTACCACTTGCTCGGCTTGCAAAGTTATTTCACCGCCGGGCCCAAGGAAGTGCGCGCCTGGACCGTCCGCCAGGGCACCACCGCGCCCGGCGCGGCGGCCGTCATCCATACCGATTTCGAACGCGGTTTTATTCGGGCCGAAGTGATTGCCTATGATGATTTCATCGCCTGCGGCGGTGAGGCACGCGCCAAGGAAACCGGCAAGCTGCGGGTGGAAGGCAAGGAGTATGTGGTTGCTGATGGTGATGTGATGCATTTCAGGTTCAACGTTTAGCCCTCGCCTGTGGGTCCGAATTCATTCGGACATTC
>JANMJF010000111.1:0-3386 GCA_031371245.1 Pseudomonadota bacterium
GCCGCACTCGCCGCGCAGCGCGCGTTATGGACGGTGCAGGGTGTTAATCGCACCTGGTTCTGCGGCAGCTATTGCGGTTATGGCTTTCACGAAGATGGGCTGCAGGCTGGGCTGCTGGTCGCTGAACAGCTGGGCGGCGTCGCGCGGCCCTGGGCACAACCCATCCAAGCGAGCCGTGTGCCGCTGCCACCCGCCACCGCGCACCGGCCCTGGGCAAGCGCGGCGTGACCGCCAGCCACGCGACCAAGCTCACAGTCGGGCCGCCTAGCGCGCCCGAATTATGTTTCGGCGAGGTAGTCCATCAGCGCCTGCGTCCAGCCGAACATCATTTCAGCTATCGCGTGTTCTTCCTGCGCATCCCGCTGTCACGTCTGGATGAATTAGCCAACCGCTGGTTGAGCCGCGAACGTTTCAATCTGCTGTCGTTTCATGTGCGCGACTATGGTCCGCGCGACGGTTCCTGTCTCATGGCCTGGGCGCGCACCAAACTAGCCGAGGCAGGTAGGCACGGTATCGACGGCGAAGTGGTACTGCAAACCTTCCCGCGCCTGCTCGGTTATGTCTTCAATCCGATCAGCGTGTGGTACTGCTACGACCGCGCCGGTGCGCTGCGCGCCGCCATCTGCGAGGTCAGCAATACCTTTGGCGAGCGCCACCATTACGTCCTCGGCAATGCGGACAATGCACCGATCACCGCCAACACCTGGCTCTGTGCAAACAAACAACTGCATGTTTCACCGTTCTGCGAAGTGCGCGGCCACTACCGCTTTCGCTTCGTGCAAGACGCCGCGCGCTGCATCGCCCATATCGACTATTACGACGATGCGCGCGAAACCGCGCGGCGGATCCTGACAACCATCGCCGGCCAACCCACGGCACTGACCGCGCACGCCACGCTACGTGCCTTTGTCGGCTACCCGCTGTTCACGTTTGGCGTCGTGGCGCGCATCCACTGGCAAGCTTTCAAGCTGTGGCGCAAACGCGTGCCGTGGTTTCGCAAGCCGGCGCCACGCACATTTAAAACTTCGCATTGAACGGATACTCCATGACGAGCCACGATTCCAGCAAAGCCTATGCTCTGACCTCGACCCCCAGTTGGGGGCGGGCGTTTCTCGCAGTGCTGGAGCGGCTCGACCACGGCGAATTGAATTTCACCGCACCAGACGGCACACGCAGCTGTTTTCGCGGCAGCCAGCCGGGCCCGCAGGCCGATCTGGAAATCCGTGACTGGGGCGTGGCCGGGCGCGTGCTGCGTGCCGCCGATGTCGGACTGGCCGAGTGTTATCGCGACGGCCGCCTGGAGACCTCCGATCTCACCGCGCTACTGCTGTTGTGCGCCGCTAACGAGACCGCGCTCGCGCAGCGCTTTTATGCCCAGCCCGTGGTCGCACTCTATCTGCGGCTGAAACATCTATGGCGCACCAACACCCGCGCCCAGGCAAAAAAGAACATCGCGGCTCACTACGACCTGTCCAACGCGTTCTATGGCTTGTGGCTGGACAGCACCATGACTTATTCCAGCGCCTGCTTCGATGGCGATCCCTCACGTTCGCTTGCGCGCGCTCAGGACGCGAAATACGAACGCATGCTGGCGATGGTCGGTGCGCATGATGGCCAGCATATTCTCGAAATCGGCTGCGGCTGGGGTGGCTTCGCCGACTACGCGGCACGCTCGCGCAATCTGCGCGTGACGGGGATCACGCTCTCGCCCGCTCAGCTCGAATTCGCGCAGGCACGCATGCTTGCCGCCGGCCTGGCTGCGCAGGTGGACTTGCAGCTCATCGACTATCGCGACCTGCGTGGGCAATTCGATCACATTGTCTCGGTGGAGATGTTTGAGTCGGTCGGCGAGCGTTATTGGCGACGTTACTTCGAGGTCTTGAACGCGCGTCTCAAGCCCGGCGGCCGCGCTGCCGTGCAAGCCATCACCATCGACCCTGCGGTGTTTGAACGCTATCGCTGCGGGAGCGACTTCATTCGCGAATACATTTTCCCCGGCGGTATGCTCGCGCCGCAATCGCGCATGGTGGCCGACGCTGCGCGCAGTGGCCACGCACTCACCGCTAGCACGTGCTTCGGCCACCATTACGCCACCACCCACAAGCGGTGGCGCGAGCGGGTGCAGGCCGCAGGCCAGGCGATCCGTGCGCTCGGCTTCGACGAGCGCTTCCTGCGCCTGTGGCAGTTCTATCTGTGCTACTGCGAAGCGAGTTTCCGCTGCGGACGCACCGATGTCGCGCAGCTTGCTTTCAGCCATGCGTGCTGAAACGCTGCGGCGCGCCCTAGTGTTTGCCGTCATGCTGTTGTGCGCTTGGCTAGGCGTACCGCTGGCCGCCAGCGAGCTGCCGGCGGCGGTGCGCGCCGACGCACCGGGCTTGCAACTGCACGGCAGCGCGGTCATGCGTCGCTTCGGGTTCAAGATTTATACCGCGCGCTTGTGGACCACCAGTGCGGGTTATCGCGCCGACGCGCCCTATGCGCTCGATCTTGAATACGCGCGCGATATCGATAGCGCCGCGCTGGTCGACACCAGCATCAAGGAAATGCGTGGCCTGGGCTTTCGCGATGAAGCGCGGCTTTGGCACTGGTCGCAAGCAATGACGGCGGTATTCCCCGATGTACGCAAGGGCGATCACCTGGTCGGTCTTGCCCGCCCCGGTGTCGAAGCGCGCTTTTATTCCGCGCAAGCCTACCTCGCCAGCATTGCCGACCCGGCCTTTGTCGATGCCTTCTTCGGTATCTGGTTGAACGCAGCGACCAGCGCACCCACGGTCCGCGCCGGCCTGCTCGGCGCGGGTAAACCTGTGCTGTGAGCGCACTGCCCGGCGCGCGAGTGCTGGCCTACGGCGCGCTGGCCGTGCCGCTCGCGATGCTGAGTTTGCCGGTGTACGTGCATATTCCGAAGTTCTATGCCGAGCAGTTCGGTCTTGCACTCGGCGCCCAGGGTGCGCTGCTGCTGGCGGCGCGTGCATTCGATGCTGTTCAAGATCCTGTTCTGGGCTATCTGAGCGATCGTGCCCGCGCGCGCGGTATCGATCGCCGCGCCTGGATAGTGGCGGGCGCGCCCTTGCTGGCCGCCGCAGGCTACGGCTTGTTTGCGCCACCCGCGCTGGCGCAAGGCCACATCGCGCTATGGTTCTTCACGATGTTGGTGTTGGTCTATGGCGCGCTTGCGCTGGTGCAGATCAGCTACCACGCCTATGGCGCCGAACTTTCCACCGAATCCGTGGAACGTACGCGTATCACCGCGATGCGCGAGGCGCTGGCGCTATGCGGCGTACTGGCCGGCGCAATACTGCCGCAACTGTGTGCCAACGCGTGGGGCCCGCGCGCGGGCTACGCTGTATTCGCCGTGCTGGTGGCAGCGCTCTTGCTGCTGGCGACGG
>JANMJF010000128.1:0-2463 GCA_031371245.1 Pseudomonadota bacterium
GTCGCCCATCATCTTCATGGCGAACTCGGTAGAAAACACACAGGTGTTCTGCGCCTGGTCTTCCTTCAAGATATCGGCCTGCACCGTGCCGCGCACCGATTCCAGGGTGCGGGTCTTGATGCGTGCATAGGTCTCGGCGTCGACCACCTGCTCGCCCGACATACCGAGCAGGCCCAGGCCCAGGCCGTCGTTGCCGGCCGGCAGTTGACCCTTGTACTGCGGACGCTGGCGGCCTTCGAAGTATTTGGCAATCTTGTTCTCGGTCGCCGCCCATTGACCGCTTTCCTTCAGATGCTTCTCGACCTGCTGGTCGATGGCAGCATTCATGAAGAAGGCCAGCACGATCGGTGCCGGGCCGTTGATGGTCATCGACACTGAAGTCGTCGGCGCGCACAGATCGAAGCCCGAGTAGAGCTTCTTAGCATCGTCGACCGAGGCGATGGACACGCCCGAGTTGCCGACCTTGCCGAAAATATCCGGACGCTCGTGCGGGTCTTCGCCATAGAGTGTGACGGAATCGAAGGCCGTCGACAGTCGTGCCGCCGGCTGGCCAGCCGACAGGTAATGGAAGCGACGATTGGTGCGTTCTGGCGTGCCTTCGCCAGCGAACATGCGGGTCGGGTCCTCACCTTCGCGACGATAGGGGAATACGCCGCCGGTATAGGGATAGCCGCCCGGCAGATTCTCGCGCATGAGGAAGCGCAGCTGATCGCCCCAACTATCGAATTTGGGCGGCGCGATCTTCGGGATCTGCTGGTGGCTCAAGCTGGTGCGGTAGTTGTCGCCTTCAATGGCCTTGCCGCGTACCTCATAGCTGAACTTGGCATCGGTAATGCCCTTGAGCCGCGCTGGCCAGTCGAGCAACAACTGGCGGCCTTCGGCGCCGAGGTCGTCGATCGCGACGTTATACCGCTGACGTAAGGTCGCCAGGCTGCGATCACCGCTGACGGCCAGCGCGCTCGGCGGGTAAGGCGAGAGCGCCTCAGGCAATTCGCCGTCGGGCAAGCCCTTCAACGCCTCGAACAGGTGTTGTGCGCGGCTGGCCGCCTCGCACAGGGTCTCAATACGGGTATTGATGTTGCGTCCCTGCTCGGCGATCTCGGCCAGATAGCGCGTGCGGCTGCCAGGGATCAACACCGTCGCGCGCGGCTCGCGTAGCGTGGTATCGAAGGCCGGCACCCAGCTGGTGGTGTCGAGCGCAAGCTTCTCGGCGAGGCGCTGGCACAGATTGGCGAACATCCACGACAGGCCCGGATCGTTGAACTGGCTGGCGATGGTCGGGTAGACCGGGATGGCGGCATCGTCGATGTCGAAGCGGTTATGGTTACGCCGCCACTGCTTACGCACGTCGCGCAAAGCATCGTCAGCACCACGCTTATCGAATTTGTTCAGCACGATCACTTCGGCGAAATCGATCATGTCGATCTTTTCGAGTTGGCTGGGCGCACCGAATTCGCTGGTCATGACATAGACCGGCAGATCTACCAGATCGACAATTTCGCTGTCGCTCTGGCCGATGCCGGCGGTTTCGACTATCACCATGCCGAAGCCCGCTGCCTTCAAGAAGGCAATCGAATCACCCAGCATGGCGCTGGTCGAGAGATGCTGGCGACGGGTCGCCATCGAGCGCATATAGAGATTCTCATGGCGCAGGCTGTTCATGCGAATGCGATCGCCAAGCAGTGCACCGCCGGTGCGGCGCCGAGTCGGGTCTACCGCCAGCACCGCGATCGTGCGATCCGGGAAGTATTGGCAGAAGCGCGAGAGGATTTCGTCGGTGACCGAACTCTTGCCCGCACCGCCGGTGCCGGTGATGCCGATCACCGGCACATGGCGGCCAGCGAGCTGCCATTGTTTGCGCAAGGTGTCGAGCTTGGCGCCCGCAATCACACCGTCTTCCAACGCTGACAACATCTGCGCGACGGCGAGAAAGTCGCCGCTGTCGGCGCGTTCCGGCGCCGGGGCGGCAATGCGCGCCGCCTGGGTACGACTGACCAGATCGTTGATCATGCCCTGCAGACCCATGCGCATGCCGTCATGCGGATGGTAGATGCGCTCGATGCCGTACTTCTGCAGGACATCGATCTCTTCCGGCGTAATGGTGCCACCACCGCCCCCAAACACCCGGATGTGACCCGCGCCGGCCTCACGCAGCATATCGACCATGTAGCGGAAGTATTCGTTGTGCCCGCCCTGGTAGGAGCTGATGGCGATGCCGTCGGCGTCTTCCTGGATGGCGGCGCGCACCACGTCTGATACCGAACGGTTGTGGCCGAGATGCACGACTTCAACACCTTCGCCCTGGATCAGGCGGCGCATCACATTGATGGCGGCATCGTGGCCATCGAATAAGGCTGCCGCAGTGACGAAACGCATCGGCGTGCTAGCGGCCGCGCTCTGCGGCGCGTTGTCGCTGAAATCCTGGGCTCTGGTGCTCATGTTGGTCTCCCCTGTTGCGCGTGC
>JANMJF010000130.1:0-4761 GCA_031371245.1 Pseudomonadota bacterium
CTCGCGCAGTTCCAGCACTTCGGTCTCGACGCGGATGGTATCGCCGTGAAACAACGGTGCCGGGAAACGCACTTCATCCCAGCCGAGATTGGCGACGGTGGTGCCGAGCGTGGTGTCGTGCACGCTGATACCGACCATCAAGGCGAGCGTGAAACCACTGTTGACGATGCGCTGACCGAATTCGGTTTCATTGCGGCAGTATTCTTCGTCGAGATGCAGGCGCGCCGGGTTATGGGTCATCGCCGTGAACAGTACGTTGTCGGTCTCGGTCAAGGTGCGGTGTATCGCATGCTTAAAAATCTGCCCGACCTGGAATTCTTCGAAATATAAACCAGCCATGCTCTCGTCCCCTCTTTGAATGCGCGTGTGAAGCGGGCGCCATTATAGTGACTTTCGAGCCCCTGCCGACCGTAACACGCGCAGGGAGAAAGCCGTCGAGCGACGTGCTGTGGCCAGGCTGTCGTGGCCGCAGCGGCGAACGAACGCAGACGTCGCGTGCCCGGCCACCTCGGCGTGGCCGCTCAGCCCACCTTGCTCGGGTCGGTGTCAAACAGCATGGCGTAGCGCTCGCGCAGGTGACTCTTCTGCACCTTGCCCATGGTATTGCGTGGCAGCTCCGTCACGCTGACGATGTGCTTCGGCAATTTGAAGCCCGCCAGTCGAGCGCGCAACTGCGTGAGGACGGCCGTCTCGTCGAGTTCGCCGTGGGCGACGACGGCCGCGATCACCGCTTCGCCGAAATCAGGATGGGGCACGCCGAATACCGCCGATTCCTCCACACCGGGCAGGTCGTCGAGCTCGGTCTCGATTTCCTTGGGATAAACATTCAGCCCACCACTGATGATCATGTCCTTACTGCGCCCGACGATGTGCAGATAACCATCGTCATCGAAGCGTCCCTGATCGCCGGTGTGAAAAAAGCCGTCGGCGCTGAAGGCACCGGCAGTTTGCTCGGGCCCGCGCCAGTAGCCGCGAAAAACATGGGGGCCGCGCACTTCGATCTCGCCTGTCTCACCCTGTGGCATGGTTACGCCTTGTTCATCCACCACCCGCACCTGCACACCCACGAGCGGCACACCGACCGTGCCAGGGCGCCGTTCGCCGTGCAGTGGGTTGGAGGTATTGATACCGGTTTCCGTCATGCCATAACGCTCAAGGATGACGTGGCCGGTGCGTGCGACGAATTGGTGAAAGGTTGATTCCAGCAGCGGTGCCGAGCCGGAGATGAAAAGTCGCACGCTGGCGCAAGCGGCGCGGTCGAAGGCCGGCGTCGCAAGCAGACGCGTGTAATAGGTTGGTACACCGGCAAAGAGGGTCGCGCCCGCCAGCCCGGCCACCACCTCCTCGGCGTTGAAGCGCGTATGAAAACGCAGACGCATACCGGCCAGCATGGCGGCATGCAAAGTGATGAACAACCCATGCACGTGATAGAACGGCAGCGCGTGCAGCAGCACATCCTCGCGTGCGAAGGCCCAGGTCGCGCGCAGCGCTACGGCATTGCTGTAAAGATTGTCATGGGTGATCGGGATGCCCTTGGGCGTGCCGGTTGTGCCCGAGGAATAGAGCAGCGCGGCGGTGGTGTCGTTGTCGTCATGATGGGTGGCAAAACGCTCGTCGGCGTCAGCCCACAACGCCGGTAATTCGCCCGCGCCGGCGGCGTCCAGGGTCAGACGTCGCGGCGCCTGTTCGCATTGCGCACAGGCCGCCATCACCCGTGCGGCCAGCTGCGGATCGTGCACCACCAGCCGCGCCCCCGCGTTGCCGATGAAGAACGCGAGTTCCCGTTTGCTGTAAGCGCTGTTCAGGGGCTGGTAGATGATGCCGGCGCGCAAGCAGCCGAGATACAGCCACAACAGCGCTACGCTCTTTTCCGCCACCACCGCCACACGGTCACCGGGCAGCAGGCCCTGGCTGCGTAGCGTATTAGCGACTCGCGCACTGCCACGTTCGGCATCGCCATAGCTGTAGCGCGCACCGTCGGCAAGTTCGAGGAAACACGCCTCGTAGTCGAAGCCCGCCGCCAGGCGTGCGTAGAGATTGGCGTTGTTGCCCATGGCGGTCACCGTGCTGCGAGCAGAGCGCGGCGACCACTCCCGAGCGGGCCGTGGCCTGCTCTCAAGCCGAATGCAGGCCCAAGATCGATACGCTCGCGACATTGCGGAACGGATGCCCACCGAGATTGTGGGTGAGCCCCAGGCTCGGCGACTTGAGCTGACGTTTGCCAGCGCGGCCGAGCAGCTGCAGATACATCTCGTAGGCCATGCGCAGTCCCGTCGCGCCGATCGGGTGACCGAAGCACTTCAAGCCGCCGTCGATCTGGCAGGGCACCGCGCCATCGCGGTCGAACTTGCCGTCCAGCACGTCCTTGATTGCGCCACCGGCGACCGATAGACCGAGATCCTCCATCACCACCAGCTCGGTGACCGAGAAGCAGTCGTGCACTTCGGTCATATCTATCTGGGTGACGGGATTGGTAATGCCAGCTTCCTTGTAAGCGCGCTCGGCCGCGATTCGGGTGGTGAGCAGATAACTGCCGTCCCAGGCGGTGTTCGACATCTCCAGGCCGTTGCTGGGCGCAAGCTGCATGGCCTTGACCGTAACCATGTCCTTGATGCCCATCTCACGCGCTTTCTCCACGCTGGTCACGATCGCACAGGCCGCGCCATCGCTGACCCCACAACAATCGTAGAGACCCAGCGGAGAGGCGATCATCGGGGCGTTGAGGGCCTGCTCTTCGGTGATCTCTTTCTGCAGATGCGCCTTGGGATTCAAAGCGCCGTTCTGATGGCTCTTGTAGGAGATGTGCGCCATGGCACGCTTCAAGTCTTTAGGATCGCAGCCGTGTTTGGCGGTATAGGCACTCGCCAGTTGCGCGAAAGCGCCCGGTGCGGTCGCGTTCGGCAGCCATAGATCGTCGAAGCTACCCTTGGTGCGCTCCGGCAGACCGCCGTAGCCGGTATCTTTGAGTTTTTCGACACCCATCGCCAGCGCAAAATCGCAGGCGCCGGCGGCGACCGCGTAGACGGCGCCGCGCAACGCTTCGGTGCCGGTCGCGCAGAGGTTCTCGACGCGCGTCACCGGAATATTCGGAAGGCGCAGCGCCATGCTGAGTGGCAAGGCCGACTTGCCGGCACTCTGTTCCTGGAAAAACAACCCCAGCCACGCCATCTCCAACAGCTCGCGATCGATCTTGGCGTCGGCCAGGGCCTCGGTGAAGGCCTCGACGATCAGTTCTTCAGGACCGCAGTCCCAGCGCTCGCCGAAACGCGAGCAGCCCATGCCGATGATGGCGACCCTGTCTTTGATGCCTTTGGCCATGTTCGTTGTCCTTAAAGGTGGTCTGTCTGTGACTTAGGGTGCGCGAGCGCTCAGTCGAGCAGCGGCGCCGGTTTCCAGAAATAACGATGGAAATTGCGTTTAGTATCGAAATCCTTGATGCGAAAAACCAGTCGCACCGCGTCGCCGACCTTGATCTGACCGGTGGTGAAATCGGTGAACTCCAACATGATGTTAGCGCCGTCGACAAATTCAACGTTGCCGTAGATATAAGGCGGCGACGGCGTATAGGCCAGCCAATCCTCGGTGAATGATTTGACACGACCGATCAGATTAGACAGCGTCTCGCCGTCCTGGGAATCGGAGGCTACACATTTCACGCACACCAGGCTGCGCGGAAACTGCAGCGTATTGCACACGCGGCAACGGCCACCGAGCATGGAGTTGATGTCGCGCCGTTTGCGGTAGTAGGCCGACAGCGCCGTGCGGTTGTCGCGCTCTGCACGCAGCCCGAAGTCGATGTCTATCTGACCGCGCAGCGACAGGAAATACGTGTAGTTGTCGGTGATCCGATGGTGGTCGAGATAACGCTGTGGCCCGCGCGCGCCCTGGATGCTCGACAGCGCCGCAGTGGTCTGCAGCAACACGGCGTCGGCGCCCTGGCCAAAGCCGACCACTAGAATACGTTCATTGACACCCGCGCTCGACAGCACCTTCGCCAGCATGATCAAAGCTTGCGCCGCGCCGCAGTCGCCGACCTTGCCGGCCAAGGGGTCGGTGAAGCGCTTGCTATCGATGCCGAGTCGTTTGGCCAGCGCTCGTGCCGTATCGACCGAGGCGTGCAACACGACGTGATCGATGTCGGCCAGTGAGATGCCGGCGTTAGTGACGGCTTGCTCGATAACCTCGGGCACGATTTTCAGATAGCCCTCTTCGCGCACCCAGCGTTCTTCAAGGCTGTAGTCAAAATCGGCGTCGGCAGCGCGGTATTGATCGACCAGGTCCTCATGCCGTGAAGCACTGGCGAGAAACACCGCAACCGGCGTGCCCTCGCCCACCAGCAGCGATGCCGCGCCGTGGCCGTAGAGCATTTCCTGCGCACTGCCGGGTTTTGTCTGGCGGCAATCGCTGGCCAGCAGCAACGAGGTCTGACCACCATGGGCCATGCGCGCCAACGCACTGGTGGCGGCGCGGCGGCTGCCCGCCAGGTCTTCGGTCGCCATGTGCGTGTCGAGATTGAGCGCATCGGCCACCACGCCGCTGTTGCTGCGATCGGCAAACGGCAAGGTGGTCGAGGCCAGGCACAGATGGGGTGGCTTGATGGCGATGCCGGCCAGGCAGTCGCGTCCCGCTTCGACCGCCATGGTGATGGCGTCTTCGTCCCAGTTGGCGACGCTGCGTTCGCCGGCGGCCATGCCGCGCAAGGACGGCACGGCCCAGCCGACCGCAGCGAGGATGGCCTGGCGTGACAAGCGCAGGGGTGGC
>JANMJF010000176.1:0-1752 GCA_031371245.1 Pseudomonadota bacterium
GCGCAAAGGGGCACTGGAGTGGGAATGAGCGAAGCTCAGGATCGCGGCTTCGTCACCACCACCGTCGATACGGTGGTGAATTGGGCGCGCACCGGTTCGATGTGGCCCATGACCTTCGGACTGGCCTGCTGTGCGGTGGAAATGATGCATGCCGGCGCTTCGCGCTACGACCTCGATCGTTTCGGCATCGTATTCCGACCCAGTCCGCGACAATCGGATGTCATGATCGTGGCCGGTACCTTGGTCAACAAGATGGCGCCGGCGCTGCGCAAGGTCTATGACCAGATGACTGAGCCCAAGTGGGTCATCTCGATGGGTTCCTGTGCCAACGGTGGCGGCTACTACCACTATTCCTATGCAGTGACTCGCGGTTGCGACCGCATTGTGCCGGTCGATGTTTACGTGCCGGGCTGTCCACCGACGGCCGAAGCCCTGTTGTTCGGCATCATCCAACTGCAGAACAAGATCAAACGGACCACGACCATCAACCGTTCCTAGACTGACCGTGAGCCTGCACAGCAAACTGGAATCTCTGTCGAGCACCCTCGATACCGTGCTTGGCGGTGCGTTGCTTGAGCGGCGTATCGACCGGGACGAACTCACCATCGACGTCGATCCGGCGCGCATCTTTCAGGTCTGCCGTCTATTGAAGGACACCGCAGGTCTAGCCTTCACGCAGCTCTCGGATCTGAGTGGCGTCGACTATCTCACCTATGGCCAGGCCGATTGGCAGACCCAGGCTACGTCGTCGGGCTTCAGCCGCGGTGTATCGCCCAATTCCATCAAGGTCGGTGACACCGACAGCCAGCGTTTCGCGGTCGTTTACCAGCTTTTGTCGGTGACCTGTAACTTGCGCCTGCGGGTCAAGGCCAAGCTCGGCGGCGAACCGCCGCGGATTGCCTCGGTGGTCGAGATCTGGCCGGTCGCCGACTGGTATGAGCGCGAAGTATTCGACTTGTTCGGTGTGCTGTTCGACGGTCATCCCGATCTGCGCCGCATCCTCACCGACTACGGCTTCATCGGCCATCCATTCCGTAAGGATTTCCCGCTTGAAGGCCATGTTGAGGTGCGCTACGACCCAGAGCGCGGACGCGTCGTTAACCAGCCCGTCAGCATCGAACCGCGCACCCTCGTGCCCCGCGTCATTCGCGACGAGTCGTGGCAGCAATCCTCGCACTCTGTGAGCAAGCCTGGCGATGCCTGAGATCCGCAATCTGACGCTCAATTTCGGGCCGCAACATCCGGCTGCGCATGGCGTGCTGCGCCTGGTGTTGGAAATGGATGGCGAAGTCATCGAGCGCGCCGATCCACATATCGGCCTGCTCCACCGTGGTACCGAAAAGCTCGCCGAGAATAAGCCGTTCAATCAGAGCATCGGTTATATGGACCGGCTCGATTATGTTTCGATGATGTGCAATGAGCACGCCTATGTGCTCGCCATCGAGAAACTATGCGGCATCAAGCCGCCGATCCGCGCGCAATACATCCGTGTGCTGTTCGACGAGGTCACGCGCATACTGAATCATCTGATGTGGCTCGGCGCCCATGGCCTCGACATCGGCGCGATGACCATGTTCCTGTACTGTTTCCGTGAGCGCGAAGATCTCATGGACTGCTACGAGGCAGTGTCGGGGACGCGCATGCACGCCACCTATTACCGTCCGGGTGGTGTGTATCGTGATCTGCCCGACGCCATGCCGCGTTATCAGGTCTCGAAGTGGCATAACGCCAAAGACGTCGAGCGCCAGAACA
>JANMJF010000191.1:0-3751 GCA_031371245.1 Pseudomonadota bacterium
ATGATGTCGCCGGCGCGCAGTCCCGCCAGCCACGCCCGCGAACCGCGCTCGACCTTATAAGCCATCACGCCCTGCAGGCGGCCGGCGGCCGGCGAATCCTGGGGAATCTCGCCCATCGTGGTGTCGGCGAAACTTTCGTTACGGAACTGACCGCTGGCACTCACACCTTGGTCGCGATCTGCAATCACCAAGCTCGCACTGGCCGGCACGCCTTCGCGTAGCAGACCGACTTCGACTTTTTCGCCGCTGCGAATCAAACCGATCTGATTGCGCAGCTCTGCGGCGTTGGCAATGGCGCGACCGTTGATGTGAGTGATGACGTCGCCCGGCACCAGCCCGGCACCGGCGGCTGGCGAGCCGTCGGTGACATCCACCACCACCGCGCCCTTGTCGGCACGCAAGCCAAAGGCCTCGGCGAGTTCGGAATTCAGGTCCTGGAACTGTGCGCCCAGATAGCCACGCTTGACCTGCCCATGGGACACCAGCTGCAGCATGATCTGGTGGGCCATATTGACCGGGATGGCAAACCCGATGCCGACATTGCCGCCGCTCTGGGAATAAATCGCGGTATTGATGCCGACCAGTTCGCCACGCAGATTGACCAACGCGCCGCCTGAATTGCCGGGGTTGATCGAGGCGTCGGTCTGGATCAGGTCGTCGTAGCCGGTAATGCCGAGGCCGCTGCGCGCGAGCGCGCTGACGATGCCGGACGTCACCGTTTGCCCCAGCCCGAAGGGGTTGCCGATGGCGACCACGAAGTCGCCGACCCGCAGTTTGTCGGAGTCGGCGAGCCTCAGTGCAGTCAGCTTGGTGGCCTTGATCTTGATCACCGCGACATCGCTGTCGGGGTCACTGCCGACCAGCTCGGCCTTGAAATTGCGCCCATCGCGCAGATTGACCATAACTTTGTCGGCATTGGCGATGACATGGTTATTGGTCAGGATCAGGCCCTGCGCGGCGTCGACGATGACACCCGAGCCCAGACTCTGGGTCTTGCGGCTCAAAGGCTGGTCCGGAACGTTGAAAAAGCGCCGAAAGAAGGGGTCGTTGAACAAGGGGTTCAACTGCATCTCGACATGCCCTTCGCTCGCGATATTGACCACTGCCGGGGTGACGTTCTCGAGCATCGGCGCGAGGCTGGGTAAGGTGTCGCCGTCGATGGCGGGCGGTAATCCGGCGGTTGCCGCCAGGGTCCACAAGCCCACGCAAGTGAGCGCCAGGAGTCGTAAGGAAAGCATGGCTGTTGGTTTCATGGGGCTCAGGGTAGGGGCGCGCTTCGCAGCTTTCAACGCCGCAGTGCCCATCGCGCAATGCTCAGAGCCAATATCAGACCCAATAAGATACCGTCGTCATGACCCGCGCGACCCAGGCCATCGCGCCACGCACCAGGCCGCTCGGCGGTGTCGCGCCGCGCCGTTGCGCATCCCTGGCATGCCGTTCCTCATCGTCGCGCATGGCCAGGACAATAGCCCGGCTGCGCAGATCTTGTTCCGGCAGACGGCCGAGATGGCCTTCCAGATGCCGCACCACCTGGCGCTCAGTTTCTTCGACAAAGCCCAGGCTCCGCCGATCACCGCTGGCGGCAACCGCCATACCGATGACACAGGAGCCGGCAAACCACAGCGGGTCTAGTCGACTGCCACGGCTGCCGAGCTCGGTCAGACGTTGCTCACACCAGTAAAGGTGATCACCCTCCTCACGGCCCGCCTCAAGCAGGGCTGCGCGGTTGTCGGGATCACGAGCCAACGCAGCCTGACCGACGTAAAGCGCCTGGGCGCAAACCTCACCGGCGTGGTTGACCCGCATAAGGCCGGCAGCCTGGCGGCGCGGCCCACTAGCAAGCGGGGTTTCGGGCAGGTCGTCACCGGGTGTCGTGCGTAATTGCGCAGCACCGGTGCGCGTCGCCGCCCGCAACAGGGAATCGGCACGCGTGAGCAAGTGATCGAGGCGCGAGTAGCTTTTCATGGCGCACAGACCGCTATCGATTTCTCAGCAAGGTTCGAATGCCAGCGAAAATATGGCGGAATTACAGGGTTTTGCATTGACACTCCCGGCGCCCGTCCGTACCATTGCGCCTCTTTTTTCCGAACCAGTCAGACGATCCAATGAAAACTTACACAGCGACGCCGGACACGATCAAACGTGACTGGTACCTGGTCGATGTCAATGACAAGGTACTGGGCCGTGTGGCGGCCGAAGTAGCCAAACGCCTGCGCGGCAAGCATAAACCCATCTTCACTCCGCATATGGATACGGGCGATTACATTGTCATCGTCAATGCCGAGAAGATCCGCGTCACCGGCAACAAGGCCAAGGGCAAGATCTACTACAACCACTCGGGCTACATCGGCGGCATGAAGGAAATCACCTTCGAAAAGCTGCTGGCCAAGTCCCCCGAAACAATCATCCAGCGCGCGGTGAAGGGCATGCTGCCTAAGGGTCCTCTGGGTCGCGCAATGCTGCGCAAGCTGAAGGTTTTCACTGGTCCGGTTCACACGCATACGGCCCAGCAGCCGATTCAACTGGAGTTCTGAGCGCATGGCATACGAAGTTCTTTACAGTACTGGCCGTCGCAAGAGCTCCAGTGCGCGCGTCTTCCTGCAGCGCGGCAGCGGCAACATCACCATCAACGCCAAGTCCATCGACCAGTACTTCGGCCGTGAGACCGGCCGCATGATCGTCCGCCAGCCGCTTGAAACCGTAAACATGGCCCACGACTTCGACATCAATGTCACGGTCGAAGGCGGTGGTATCACCGGCCAGGCGGGCGCCATCCGTCACGGCATCACCCGCGCCCTCATCGCCTATGACGAGACCCTGCGCCGCCCGCTGCGTGTGGCCGGCTTCGTGACCCGCGATGCGCGCGAGGTCGAGCGCAAGAAGGTTGGTCTGCACAAAGCCCGCAAGCGCCCGCAGTACTCCAAGCGCTGATGGTTCGGGCCGCCCCTGCGGTCTATACTCAAACGACAAACCCGGGCAGGACGCTCGGGCCACGCTACACCGACAAGGAGGTCTTGGCATGGATGCCCTGCACAGTCTCAGCATCTGGAACCGCGCCTGCGGTTTCGCGATACAAACCTACACTCTCATTCACCAATGCGACGATGTCGTGTTCCGAGAGCGCATTACGGGTGCGAGCCTGGCGCTGGCCGCTCAGATCGCGGCGGGTTATGAACGATCTTCGCTACGCCAGTTCGCGCATTTTCTTGAGCGTGCACGTTCAAGCTGCGCGGAGCTGCGCACGCAGCTCTACTTGGCGGCACAACTCGATCTGATCAGCTTGCAGCGTTCAACTGAACTCATGCAGGAATCGATCGAGATCTCACGACAACTACAAAGTTTGATCCTTTGGTGCGAAGCGCAGCCTGACGCCCCACCCGGCGCACATCGCGCATGGCGACAAGTCGCCGAATAGAATCTGTGATTCGGGCTTTATGCTGCTGCCGATCTGAACTAAGCTTGCGCTCCTCGTTTGGGGGATCGTCTAACGGTAGGACAGCGGACTCTGACTCCGCCAGTCTAGGTTCGAATCCTAGTCCCCCAGCCAATATAATCAGGGGGTTAGGCTGTGACTTCGAAAGTCCGTCATCGGATTCCCTTACTCTTCCCTAACAGAGCTTTTTCTCGACTCGTGGCTAGCTTGGTGCGCACCACTTCGACTGGTGCGGTTGGGTGCATGAGATTGATTGCGGTGTCGGCTCTGGTGCTCGCCGCAGCCACCATAACGACAGCACCCGCCGCTGCTGCTCCG
>JANMJF010000192.1:0-8827 GCA_031371245.1 Pseudomonadota bacterium
GTGGCTCAGTCACTCGCAGTGCCGATGGCGCAACTATCACGTTCATTGCCTTGTCGAAAATTCCGCCACTACAATACGCCGCGCGCCGGCCGCAGCCCACCCACACCCACGCGGGGATTCTACGTTAGATGACTCTCAAGCTCAGTCCCGCGCTCGCGCGCGTCGTTCTTCTCTGTCTGTGTGCACTGTTAGCCAGCTGCGGCTTCTTGCCGAGCGAGACCGACAAAAACAAAGAAATATCCAAATGGCCGGAAGACCGCCTCTACCAGGCGGCCAAGGACCATCTCGACAGCGGCACCTGCAGCTCGGCCATTGAGTATTACGAAAAGCTGCAGTCGCGCTATCCCTTTGGTGTTTATACCCAGCAGGCCCAGCTCGAACTGGGCTACTGTTATTACAAGACCGACGAGCCGGGCTCGGCGATCTCCACGCTCGATCGCTTCATGAAACTCTATCCGTCTCACCCGCACATGGCCTATGCCTTCTATCTGCGCGGCTTGGTCAACTTCGGCAGTGGTCAGGGCTTGGCAGACCGCTATCTGAACAAGGACCCATCGCAGCGCGATCCCGGCGCCGCGCTCAAGTCGTTCAATGATTTCGCGGAAGTGATCAAGCGCTTTCCGGAAAGCAAATACGTCGATGACGCGCAGTTACGTATGCGCCATTTGCGCAATCTGCTCTCCCAGCACGAGGTCAATGTCGCCAATTACTACATGCGCCGCGGGGCCTACGTCGCGGCGGCCAATCGTGCGCGCTATGTGGTCGAGAATTACCAGCAAACACCGGCCATGCCGGAAGCGCTGGCGTTGATGGCGAAGTCCTACAAGATTCTCGAACTCGACGATTTATCCAACGACGCGTTGCGCGTGCTGGAGCTCAATTTCCCCAATTATCCCGGCATCGAGGCAGTGCAAGAGACGCGCGTGCATTGAGGCGGCGCGAAGTATGAGATCTCAGATCTCGTCCTGCTCGTTATAGCGAGAGGTGATGGGAAAGCGCCGATCGCGGCCGAAGGCACGTTTGCTTATGCGCACGCCGGGCGCCGCCTGACGACGCTTGTACTCGTTGCGGTCGACCATCGCGGCAACGCGTTTGACAATCGTCAGATCGAAGCCGTGGGCGGCTATCTGGTGCGGTGTCTGGTCGAGTTCGATGTAACGTTCGAGGATCGCATCGAGCACTTCATAGGGCGGCAGCGAGTCGGAATCTTTTTGGTCGGGCCGCAACTCAGCGCTCGGTGGCCGCTCGATGACGCGGGCCGGGATGGCCGGCGACTGGGCGTTGCGCCAGTTCGCGAGGCGATAAACCAGCAGTTTGGGAATGTCCTTCAGCGGCGCGAAGCCACCGGCCATATCGCCATAAAGGGTCGCATAGCCGACCGCCATCTCGCTCTTATTGCCGGTGGTCAGCACCATGCGGCCGGTGGCATTAGACACCGCCATCAAGATCACACCGCGCGCGCGCGCCTGCACGTTCTCGGCAGTGACGCCGACATCGTGCCCGCTTAACAGCGGTGCCAGTACCTCGGCAAAGGCACCGACCGGCGTCTCAATCGGCACGACGTGGAACTCACAGCCCATGGTCAGCGCCTGCTCGCGAGCGTCATCGATGCTCATGTCAGCGGTATAGCGCGATGGCATTGAGACCGCCATCACGCGCTCGGCGCCGAGCGCGTCGACAGCGAGCGCCAAGCTCAGTGCCGAATCGATACCGCCTGAGAGTCCCAGCACGCAACCCTGAAAGCGATTCTTGCTGATGTAATCGCGAATGCCGAGCACCAGCGCGTCATAGACTTCGGCTTCGTCATCCGTCGACAAAGCATGATGCGGGCCGCGCAGATTGATGCCGTGGGTCGTACGTTCGAGTCTGAGCGGCAGCAGATCTTCGGTGAATAGGGGGGCCTGGGCGCATAGCGAGCCATCGGCATTCAGCGCGAAGGAGCCGCCATCGAACACCAGTTCGTCCTGGCCCCCCACGGTATTTACATAGGCGACCGGCATGCCGCCGGCCCGCACCGCCGCGCGCACTGCGGCCAGCCGCTCGGGGGCTTTGCGCAGGTGATAGGGCGAGGCGTTGATATTGCAGATGAACTCGGCACCGGCGGCACGCGCTTGCACGGCGGTCGCCGGTGTCCAGATGTCTTCGCAGATACTTAAAGCCATGCGCACGCCCTTGATCTCCACCACCACCGCGCGGTCACCGGGCGTGAAATAACGTTTCTCGTCGAATACCGCGTAGTTGGGCAGCTGCTGCTTGCGATAATTGGCGAGAATCTGGCCGTCATGCATGACCAGGGCGCTGTTGAAAAGCCGCTCGCCGTCCGGTTCGGGATACCCGAGCACCAGATGTATGCCTGTCACGCGCTCGGCGATAGTGTTCAGCGCGGCGCGCACACGCGCATGCAGACCGGGACGGAACAACAGGTCTTCGGGTGGATAACCGGTGATGGCGAGTTCAGGCATCACCACCACGTCGGCGCCTTCGGCGCGCGCGCGCAGCGCGAGATCGACGATGGTGTCGCGGTTGCCAGCGATGTCACCAACACAGAAGTTGGTTTGCGCGAGGGCGAGCCGCAAGGTAGCAGTCATGACGATGCCGGCATGGGGCGCATCACGGGAACGCTGCGCGACATGCCGACCCGGGATCAGGCCCCGAGGGCCTTGGCCATGGCCGCGCCCATGTCGGCCGGCGAACGCACGATGTGCACACCGGCGGCTTCGAGGGCCTTGAATTTGTCGTCGGCCGTGCCCTTGCCGCCAGAAATAATAGCGCCGGCATGGCCCATGCGTTTGCCGGGCGGTGCGGTTACACCAGCGATGTAACCGACCACCGGCTTGCTGACGTATTTACCGATGAAGGCGGCCGCGTCTTCCTCGGCGGAGCCGCCGATCTCGCCGACCATGATGATGCCTTCGGTCTGCGGATCGTCTTGGAACAACTGCAGGCAGTCGATGAAGTTCATGCCGTGTATCGGGTCGCCGCCAATGCCCACACAGGTGCTCTGACCCAGTCCGGCGCGGGTGGTCTGGTGCACGGCTTCATAGGTCAGGGTGCCGGAGCGCGACACGATGCCGATGCGGCCGGGCTGGTGAATGGCACCCGGCATGATGCCGATCTTGCACTCGCCCGGGGTGATGATGCCCGGGCAGTTCGGCCCGATCAGTCGCACTTCGGGGCGCGCTGCGAGGCTGGCTTTGACGCGCAGCATGTCGAGCACCGGAATGCCTTCGGTGATGCAGGCGATGACCTTGATGCCGGCATCGGCGGCTTCACAGATGGCGTCGGCGGCAAACGGCGGCGGCACGAAGATCATGCTGGCATCGGCGCCGGTGGCGGCTACGCCGTCGGCGACGGTATTGAAGATCGGGCGATCGAGATGCGTGCTCCCACCGCGACCGGGGGTGATACCGCCCATGATCCGGGTGCCGTAGGCGATGGCCTGTTCGGCATGGAAACTGCCCTGTTTGCCGGTGAAACCCTGCACCAGCACGCGGGTCGCGCGGTTGACCAGAATCGACATCAGTTCTTTGCTCCCACGGCCGCCACGGCCTTGCGCGCCGCGTCGGCGAGATCCTCGGCACTGGTGATGGCGAGACCGCTCTTGGCCAGCATTTCCTTGCCCTCGTTGACATTAGTGCCTTCGAGGCGCACCACCACCGGCACGCTGACACCGACTTCCTTGACCGCCGTGATGATGCCTTCGGCAATCAGGTCGCAGCGCACGATACCGCCGAAGATATTGACCAGGATGGCCTTCACCTTGGCATCGGAGACAATGATCTTGAAAGCCTCGGCGACGCGCGCCGCAGTCGTACCGCCGCCGACGTCGAGGAAGTTGGCCGGCGCGCCGCCGCTCAGCTTGATGATATCCATGGTCGCCATCGCCAGGCCGGCGCCGTTGACCATGCAGGCGATGTTACCGTCCAAGGTCACGTAATTGAGGTCGAACTCCTTGGCGCGGCGTTCCTTCTCGTCTTCCTGGTCCGGGTCGCGCCAGCTTGCGATCTCCTGCCGGTAGAGCGCGTTGTCGTCAACATTGATCTTGCCGTCCAGCGCGCACAGCGAGCCGTCGGTGAGGATCGCCAGCGGATTGATTTCGACCAGACTTAAATCGCGTTCGTTAAACAGGCGGTAAAGGCCGTGCAGAATGATCGCCAGCTGACTACGCTGCGTGGTGTCGAGCTCAAGTGCGAAGGCCATCTTGCGGCACTGGTAATCCTGTAGACCCAGCACCGGGTCGACCGTGAAGCTGACGATTTTCTCGGGCGTGGTGGCAGCCACTTCTTCGATATCCATGCCGCCGGCACGCGAGGCCATGAAGGCGACCCGACGGCTGGCTCTGTCGACCAACACCGAGAGGTAAAGCTCGTGGGCGATGTCGGCGGCGGCCGCTATCAGCACACAGCCGACCGGTTGGCCGTCGGCCCCCGATTGGTAAGTTACCAGCCGCGAGCCGATCAGGCGCTCTGCAGTGGCTGCAAGTTCTTTCAGATCACGCGTGAACTTCACGCCGCCAGCTTTACCGCGACCACCCGCGTGGACCTGTGCTTTGACCAGCCAGGCATCACCACCCAGCGCGCGTGCCTTGGCTACCGCTTCCTGTGCGCTGTGCGCGATTTCGCCGCCTTGCACCGGAATGCCGTAGTCGGCAAACAGGCGTTTGGCCTGATACTCATGCAGATTCATTATTCCCCCTTCACGACCCAGCAGGCACCGATGCCGTTGGCCCGCGAGCTTAGCACCAACCGCCTTGAGTCGGACGGATCAAAAGGTCAACATACGTCCGCAGTTGGCGACCGAACGAGGGGGCGCAGTATGGCGCTTCATGCACGTTTTGTCATGATTATGAGGGTAGTCGCGCCCACTCGCGCGGAGGCGCACTGAATGCTCGCTCGTCTGATCTTCTTACTGCTGATCGTGGCCATTGTGGTGATGTTTGTGCGCCGCCTGCGGGTGCGCGCCGCAGCGCCCCGCCAACGGGCCAGTATCGACGCGCAGACGGTGCGCTGCGCACATTGCCAAGTCTATCTGCCGAATACCGAAGCGGTCGCGCGTGCCGGGCATCATTACTGCTCGCAGGCCCACGCCAACCAGGCCCACCAGGGCTCATGAGTTTTGTTGCGACTCGCGCGCACGAAGTGCGCCAGCGTGTCCAGCACAATAATTGGAACGCGCTGCGCTACTTCAATTTCTATCGCATCGTCATCGCCGGCGTGTTCACGATCTTGAGCCTGTCCGGCAAGTTGCCACCGAATCTGTCCGATAGTGATGCACGATTGTTCGTCGGCATCTCACTTGGCTATCTGGTGTTCGCCATCGGCGCGCTGTTCCTGGCCGAACAGCGTGGCCTGACCTATCCCATTCAAGTCTATAGCGGCGTGTTGGCTGACGTGCTGGCGACCACCTTGCTGATGCACGCCGCCGGCGGTGTGACCAGCGGTGTCGGCATGTTGCTGGTGGTATCGGTGGCGGGCGCCTGTCTGTTGGCGTCAGGGCGTGCCGCAGTATTTTTCGCGGCGGTAGCGAGCATCGCGATGCTCGGCGAAACTTTTTTCGGCACGCTTAACGACGGCTATTCACGCGCTAATTACACCCAGGCTGGCTTGCTCGGCGCGGCCTGTTTCGGTACCGCCATCCTGGCCTCGGCATTAGCCGAACGGGCGCGGCGCAGTGAGGCGCTGGCGGCGGCACGGGCGCTCGACATCGAGCATTTGTCGCGCCTCAACGAACACATCGTGCGGCGCATGCGCGCCGGTATCATGGTGCTGGACGGTGATGGCGCCGTGGTGTTGGCCAACGACTCCGCAGCGGAGATCCTGGGTCGCGAAACCGGCGTCATGAGTGGCGTATTGGCCGGAATCTCGACACCTTTGGACGAGGCCTACCGGCGCTGGTTACGCAGCGGTGAGAATCCAGCCACGACCATTGCCGGCCATGGCAGCATCAACGCGCTGGTGTCATTCACCGAACTCGGCGCGAGCGAGCCCGAACAGCACGGCACACTGCTGTTCCTGGAGGACGCCGCCGAAACCCGCCAGCGTGTGCAGCAGTTGAAACTCGCTTCGCTCGGTCGCCTGACGGCCAGCATCGCCCATGAGATCCGCAATCCGTTGGGAGCCATCAGCCACGCCGGCCAGTTGTTGTCGGAATCGCCTGATCTGAACAGTCAGAACAAACGCCTGACCGACATCGTGGTGCAACAGTCGCAGCGCGTGAATTCGATCATCGAGAACGTCATGAGCATCGGTCGGCGTCACGACGTGGTGTCGGAAAGCTTCGCGCTGCGGCCGTGGCTGGAGGAATTCTGTGCCGAACTCGAGGAGCGCTTTGAATTGGCCGAGGGCGAGATCGTGGTGCGCTGGCTGCACGATCCGATCACGGTCAAAATCGACAAGAGCCAGTTGCATCAAGTGTTGTGGAATTTGAGCGAGAACGGTTTGCGCTATGCGACACGCGCGCCGCTATTGGGCTTCGCGGCCGGCATCATCGAGAGCAACGGACGGCCATTTCTCGAAGTTTTCGATTCGGGACCGGGCTTGAACGACGCCATTGCCGATCGCCTGTTCGAGCCGTTTGCAACCACCGAGAGCACCGGCACCGGGCTCGGTCTGTATATTGCCCGTGAGTTGTGCGAGTCGAACCAGGCCTCTTTGCAGCTCGTCGAGCGGCAGCAGGGCTGTCGCTTCCGTATCGTGTTCGCCCACCCCGGCCGACAGCAAAGGATAGGCGAGGTATGAGCGAGAAACGCGCGCTGATCGTCGACGACGAGCCCGACATCCGCGAATTGCTCGGCATCACGCTCGGGCGTATGGGTGTGCAAGTCAGCCCGGCGGCCACCATCGCCGAGGCCTTGGCACTGCTGCGCGAGCAGAGTTTCGATCTGTGCTTGACCGACATGCGACTGCCCGATGGCAATGGCCTGGATCTGGTGGCCGATATCGCGCGCCGTTATGCCGGCATGCCGGTCGCTGTCATCACCGCCCACGGCAATATGGAGTCGGCCATCACCGCGCTGAAATCCGGCGCCTTCGACTTCGTCACCAAGCCGGTCGACCTCAAAGACCTGCGCAATCTCATCACCCAGGCGCTAAAGCTGCGCGGTTCACCCACCGCCCAATCGCGCGCCCTGATTGGCGAGTCGGCCGTCATCGACCACCTGCGCGCGACGGTCGCCAAACTCGCGCGCAGCCAGGCACCGGTCTACATCAGTGGTGAGTCTGGCACCGGCAAAGAGTTGGTCGCGCGCCTCATCCACGAACAGGGAGCGCGTGCCCAGGCCGCCTTCGTGCCGGTCAACTGCGGCGCGATTCCCAACGAACTCATGGAAAGCGAATTGTTCGGTCATCGTAAGGGCAGTTTCACCGGCGCGGTGGCCGACAAGCCTGGTCTGTTTCAGGCCGCCGACGGCGGTACCTTATTCCTCGACGAAGTGGCGGAGTTGCCGCTGCTTATGCAGGTCAAGCTGCTGCGTGCCATCCAGGAAAAACGCGTGCGCCCGATCGGTGCCGACGCCGAGGTTGCGGTCGATTGCCGCATTCTTTCCGCCACCCACAAGAAGCTGGCAGATCTAGTCGCGGCCGGCGAATTCCGCCAGGACCTCTACTACCGCATCAATGTCATCGAGCTTAATGTGCCGCCGCTGCGCGAGCGCACCGACGACATTGCCTTGCTGGTGGCGCATTTCCTGGACAAGTAGAGCGTGGAGTTCGGTGTCAGTGTGCCAGCCTTGACCGATGACGCCCTCGCGGCGCTGGCGACTTACGGGTTTCCAGGCAATGTGCGTGAACTGGAGAACATCCTTGAACGCGCGCTGACCCTGTGCGAGCACGAGCAGATCACGGTCGCCGACCTGCGTCTGCCCGAGGGCCAGCGCGCGCCGCCCGCCGCGGACGGTAACGCCGAATTGCAGGACTATCTCGACGACGTCGAGCGCCGCCGTATCCTGGCCGCCCTTGAGCAAACGCGCTGGAACAAAACCAAGGCCGCCAAGCTGCTCGGCATCAGCTTTCGCGCGCTGCGTTACCGATTGCAGAAACTCGCCATAGAGAGCTGACTCGGGCAGATCATCTGACGATTTTTGTCACATTGTGACGTTCGACGAGTTCTGGCGCGGGGCTCGAGTGTTCGAATGGCGGCGGGCTTGCGCACTCTGGCCAATCAAACTGGGACTTCCGGTCGACTGGTGCTAGCTGGCATGGAAGCTGCTAGCTATCGCTCCACGAGTTCGACTCCGATAGGCAATCGGGGGCGAGCGGGGATTCACGGGCGGATAGCCTTGCAGGCTGACCTACCGGCGCACTGGCGCAACGCACGACTACTAAGCAATTCTCGAGGAGAGACAACACATGAAAATGCAGAAACAGCAGGGCTTCACCCTTATCGAACTGATGATCGTCGTGGCGATCATCGGCATTCTGGCTGCGGTCGCGATTCCGGCCTACCAGGACTACACCATCCGCGCAAAGGTCACTGAAGGCCTGTCCCTGGCCAGCGCCGGCAAGACCGCTGTGTCGGAATATTTTTCGGTCAACGGCGGCCTGCCGGGCACCAACGCCGAGGCCGGTATGGCACCAAAAGAACAAATTTCGGGTAACTCAGTCGACAGTGTCGAGATCACCGCCAAAGGTTTGATTACCGTGCTCTTCTCAGCCCCGACCATTAAAGGCACCGCCATTACCCTGGCGCCGAAGACCAGTGCTGGCAAGATTGTATGGAATTGCACCGGTGGCAACCTCGAACCCAAGTATCGTCCTTCGTCCTGCCGCTTGTAAGACCGGCCTAGTCTGACCACCAAGCACGCTGCGGTAAGCGCAGCGTGCTTTTTTTT